>JANPLC010000406.1:0-10386 GCA_031426335.1 Planctomycetota bacterium | reverse complement strand
ACTGAAGTCCGCGCTCCCAGCGGACAACCCGTCGGCCAAGTGAGACGGCTGGTGGTCCGCGGTTGCCACCTCAACGTCGACACCCCGCGATCAGCAGGTAAGGCTGTATCCGTCGGAGGCCCCATGTCCGCGTTCACCCTGCGCACTGCGATCACTCAAGACCGTCCGGCGCTCGCCGCGCTGATCTGCGACTCGACCAACGCTTGGTATGTGCAGCACGGTAAACCGCCGATCTTCCCAGGAGGTCCAGCGACCACGGCGTTGTTTGCTGACGTTTATGAAGCGCTCGATCCTGGCTGCTGCGTCGTCGCGGAACACCAGGCCAGTGGGCGGTTGATGGGCTCGTGTTTCTATCATCCGCGTCCAACGCACATTGCGCTCGGGATCATGAATGTACATCCGGACTTCTTCGGCGCGGGGGTGGCGCGGGCGCTGCTCGGCCACGTCATCGTGCTGGCGGACGCGCAACACCTGCCCATACGTTTGGTGTCGAGTGCGCAGAACCTCGATTCGTTTTCGCTCTACACCCGCGCCGGTTTTGTGCCGCGTTGCACCTATCAGGACCTGTGGCTCGACGTACCGACCGGCGGCATGACGCAGCCATGTCCAGGGCGCGAACGCGTCCGTCCGGCGCGCTTTAGCGATGTGCCCGAACTGGTGATGCTGGAAGAATCCATCAGCGGCATCCGTCGTGAACAGGACTGGCGTTTCTTCATTGCCAATCCTGGTGGTATCTGGGGTCTATCGGTGATCGAAGGCGTCGACGGCGGCATCGACGGCGTGCTCGGATCAGTTTGTCATCCGGGCAGCACCATGCTTGGCCCTGGGGTTGCGCGCGACGACGCATCCGCCGCAGCGCTGATCCACGCTCGTCTTGATGCCATGCGCGGCAAGAAACCGGTGTTCCTGGTGCCATGTGATCGCGGCGACTTGGTGCGCAAACTCTACGGCTGGGGCGCGCGCAATTGTGAAATCCATCTGCTGCAAGTGCGCGGTCACGCCGAATCGTTACGCGGCGTCACCATGCCGACCTTCATGCCCGAGACCGGCTGAGATCTTTCCTGGGGGCGCGGACTTCAGTCTGCGCAGCAACGTTGATTCCGCCGATCAGCGGCCAGTGGGAGAAATAAGGCTGCGCAGACTGATGTCCGCGCCCCCAGGAGGTGCAACCTGCCCACTCAGCGCATGCTCTGCCGCGATCCGATCACGCGGTGTCACGCGTCTGACGCGTAGCTGAACGTGTTGTCCATTGTCGACCTCTTCACGGATCCCCATCATGCCGCGACCTACACCGTTGGAGCCGCCCATGTCCAAGTTCCTCACCTTCCTTCTGCTCGCCGCCGTCATCAGCGCGTCTGCTGCTGACAAAGCCGAGAAAGACGACGGCTTCGTCCCGCTCTTCGACGGCAAGACCATGACCGGGTGGAAAAACGCTTACGAATGGGGCACCATCGAGGTGAAGGACGGCGAGATCCATCTGACGGGCGAGAAGAAGTTCTTCGTCGTCACCGAGAAGCCCTACGCCAACTTTATCTTCGAAGGCGACGTCCATCTGCCCGAAGGCAAGGCTAACGCCGGCTTCATGTTCCGCGCCCACGTCGAGAAGAACAAAGTCTTCGGCTACCAGGCCGAGGTCGACGGCGATCCCAATCGCGGCTGGTCCGGTGGTCTCTACGACGAAGGCCGCCGCATGTGGTTCATCAGTCCGATCAAAGCCGATGCGGAAAACGTCAAAGCCTGGCGCGCCCGCGCTGGCGACGCCTTCAAGCGCAATGACTGGAACACCTACCGCATCACCTGCATCGGCAAGAAGATCACCATCGCCGTGAACGGCGTGGTCCTAACCGACATCGAAGACGATCTAGACGCCAGCGGCCCGCTCGGCATCCAGCACCACGGCGAAAAAGGTGCGACGTACCGCTACCGGAATCTGCGGGTCAAAGAGGTGAAGTGACCCAGAGCAGCGCTCAATGTGCACGGTGGTGTTCGAACGTGTCTGAGCCAGGATATCGCGCATGAACCGCTTCATGTTTATCGGCTCGCTGGTTGGCGTTCTCCTCTTCACCCTGCTGTTGCTGCTGACCTTCATCGGCCAACAGCACCTGAAGGATTTCGCCCGCGATTATCTCAACCGGCGTATCGAACCCGGCATCACCAAAGGCGTGGCGGTGATTGAGCGTGAGGTGTTGCCGAAGCTGACCGCCCAGCCGGAAGTCGCGCTGCAGATCACCAGCGAGATCAACGCCTACCGCGCGGATCCGCTGCGCTACATCGACCAAGTCACCTCTGGCAAAGCGACACCACAGGCGGAGGGCTGGATGGCCAAGGCGTCGGAAGCATTGAAGGCATCAGCCAAGAAATCGGTCTCGTTGCCGCAGATGATCGGCGATTATTTCCGCCGGGTCTTTGAACACCTGATGCTCGACCTGCGGATCTTCGCCATCTCCAATATCATCGGCTTCGCTGTGGTGGCGTGGTTGACCCACGGCCTGTCGGAGCAATCACGTCGCTTGCAGATCCAGGCCTTCATCCTGTTCCTGGCCACCGGCTATGCCTTGAGCGTCTACATCAAACAGGACTGGTTCTTCAACCTGCTTCTCGATCACCACATGGGGTTGATCTACCCGTTCCTGATCCTGGTCACGTGTTTTGATCTGTGGCGTCGCTGGCGCAGCGGGCGGTTGCGTAGGGGCGCCACGGGATTGGTGCGGGAGATCGCGCTCGGGTAAACGGTCGCCACCTGCGGATTACAGCAGGGAAGGGACTGGAGTGTGAGGCGTTCCCATCAATCATGCGTCGTTGTGAAGAACGCCCCGATCCCTGGTAATCACTCGGACGCCGTTGTGGTGGATCAGGATTCGCCGTCCGGCATCCCCTGGTCACGCAAGATCCTCGCCCTGCTGATCGCCATCGCGGTCGACGCGCCACCGCTGTGCCTGCTCGGCGAATCTATCCCGGTGCTGTTTGATGTGGCGGTTGCTGCCGCGTTGTGGCTGGTACTCGGACGCAGTCGCCTGTTGGCGATGGCATTGCTGATCGAATGTCTTCCCGGCGTCGGCCTCGCACCGACGTGGTCGCTCTATGTCCTGTGGGAGATCATCTTCAGCAAATCAGTGCCGCAGAAGGCAGCGCCTCCGGTGATCAACAAACCGCAGGAATGACGACAGGCACGGAGCCGAAGCCCCGTGCCTGTTTCTTGCATCACGCATGGTCGCACCTCAGCCGGGCTGGTACAAATCCAACGCCGTCTGCCAGTTCACCTTATCATTGTGCGAATGCGTGAACCCGATGCTGCGCTCGTGTTTGATGGTCGCGAGCGAGCGGTAGGCGATGACGTAGGTCTTGCGCCATTTGTCTGAGGTGTTGCCGCCCGAGCCGTGCACTACCCATTCGTCGTGTACGGTGATGCTGCCGCGCGGGACCTCGATGTGTTCGACCGGCGTGTTGGCCGGCAGGTCGATCTCCAGCGTGTGCGATTCGTTGCGATCGCCGGACCCCTTCGGGCGGTGCGGCACCAACTTGGCGGCCTTCTGTGAACCGGGCACGAAGGCGATGCAGCCGTTGGCGCGCACCGATTCAGTGATCGCGAGCGAACACGTCGCGGTGCGGGTGTCCGGCGTGCCGACCGGCCAGTAGCCCATGTCTTGGTGCATAGCGAAAGCGGCGCGCGCCTTGCCTGGTTTCTTGCTCAGGAACTGGTCATAGTCGTAGCCCATGTCTTCACCGTAGAGCTGACGCGCGATCGATTGACTCAGGCGTTCGTAGAGGTTGCCTTGCAGCGACGGCAGGTAACGGCGCGGTAGCATCGCGTTGATCAGCGCGAAGTTTTTGAACTCGTCGTTATAAGTGCCGCTCATGTCGCAGAGGTCGCGGCCCATGCCTGGGATCTCGCCGTTGGCAAAGCGGTCGTAGACCAACTCGATGGCGGCGACTTCGAATTCGCTGAGGACATTCAGCAGGCGGATGTAGCCCTGTTTATGGTAGGTCAGACGGTCGGCGGCGCTGACGTGGTAGTCGTTGCCGACGCGGCGCGAGTTGTCGGCGGAGAGCTTGGCGGCAGCGGCGGAGGCGGGAGGCATGTGGAGGTCCTTCCTGCGGCGGAGGCAGGGACGTCGGTGGTGGATACGGGCGGGAGAATGGGCTGCATTCTGCACCGCCGGCGCAGTCATCTTCCCGGATACCTGCACAGATCAGTGTTTTTCAATCACCGATGGCAACGTGGGAGTCCATTGGTGGTATTATCCCACCATGGCAGCGCCCTACAGCGAGTTCCCCGCCACTCAGGCCGGTCAGTCCCTGCGCGTCCTGTTGTGGGATCGCGACCTGGTCGACATGTGGGTGCTCGACGACGCCGGCGAGCGCGTGCCGTTCCGCGGTAAGGGCTCGGTCTGGCACGCGCACACCGACTGCGAGCTGACCTGCATCACCAGCGGCGACGGCATCCTGCAAGTTGGCGACCACAGCGGACGGTTCAGCGCACCGGATTGCCTGCTGCTCGGCGCCGAAGTGCCGCACGTGTGGAAGGCGCGCGCCGACAGTGCCGGCGTATCGCTGCAGTTTCGGACCGATGCGCCATTGCTCAGCGCCCCGGAGCTCGCGTCGCTCACCCGACTGTGGAGTCACGCGCGGCACGGCCTGCGTCTGACCGGTGCGACGGCAGAGCGCCTACGTGCGGAGCTGCCGTTGTTCGCCGGTGTTTCTGCGACGGTGCGCTTGGGGAGGTTCATCGCGCTGCTCGACGTGCTGCGCCGCGCCCACGTCACCGATGCGGCACCGTTGTCAGCACGGGCGCACACCGCACTCGCCGTTGGTGAACAAGATCGCGCGCTGGGCCGTGTGCTTGATCACCTCATCGAACATTTCACCGACGAAATCCGTCTCGATGAGCTGGTGCGCATGAGCGGTTGTTCACCCGCGACGTTCGCCCGACGTTTCACGCGCCTGACCGGCACCACCGTGGTCGATTACTTGCACACCCTGCGCATCCAGGAGGTGCAGCGTGTGTTGCTCGAAAGCGACCGCCCCATCACCGACGTCGCCTTCGCCGCGGGCTTCAACAACCTCGCGCATTTCAACGCGATCTTCAAACGCCGGGCGGGATGTTCGCCGTCGCAGTACCGCAAGCAGCAGACGGTAGTGGGTCAAGGAACTGAGATCTGACGACTGGCACGAGCGAAATTCTCAAGCCAGACTCGTACCAAGGTGTCGAAAGAGTCGCGGATGCATTGGTCATCGGTGTGGTCGAACACCAGTTCGGATGCCGAAGGGTCCCACGTTTGCGCAACGCCGTGTTGATTCGGCGTCGCTGAGCCGCTTACACCCAAGGTGGCATCCCAGGTGAAGGAGCGGGTCGTCACGTGCCCATCTTTGTCGACCGGTAGTGGCTTCTTCCGTTTTGTGCTGGGTCGCAAATAGCCGAGATACACTCCGGAACGGCAAAATCGGCGAGCATCCTGGTTGCCCTCCTGCAGCAGGAAGATCTCCATGTACCAGAGGTGATCGGAAACCAGCTTATACGCTCCTAGGCGTTGGCCTTTTGCGGTGTAAGAAAATGTCCCTGCTTTTACCGCCATGCGTAAAGACGATCGGTAGATCGCCAGGATTTTCTTGAAGGAATCCATTGGAACGGTTCGCGGATCGATCAGATCACGATCGAGGCGATGGTACTCGAACAATCTGCCGTTCATCTTCGCTCCACCACCGTAATGGAACCGTGTGGTCCGGACCCGGCCCAGAGTGCGCTCATAGGCATCCAGATACGGCAAGGCGTGGATTTCTTTGAGAGCGAAGTCATCGAGGTAGAGAACTTCTTCATCCGACCAGGCGGTTGTTGGAACAGGGGCCACCACATCAGCCAAGTTGCGAGTGAAGGTGAATACGAACTCGTTCCGGTCATCCAGATCGGCAGCCGAATGCCGCATGATATGCCGTTGTGGGTCCACGGGATCGAAGGTGAATCCATGTGCAATCCAGCGAGCGGTTCCACCCTGTGAATCGATGAAATCCTGCGTCACCATCTGTGCCAAGGCGAGAGAGTTATGATGCAGTTTCAGCGCACGTTGGACCATGTCGAAGGGACATCCACGATCTCCGGACCGGGTGAGTTTTATTTCCAATACAGAAGGCCACTTGCCGAGTGCCATCATCATCTGATCGATTTTCTGACGCCATGAAACGAACGCGCCGCACAGCAGCGAGATTTCAATGATCAGGCGTTCAGACTCTTGAGGTCCTGCCTCGTAATGGCTGACACCCAGTGCGATTTCCCCGCCCTTGAGCACTTGGGATGCCCACATGGCATTCTTGTCCACCACCCTGGCGGCGACTTCCGGGCTTTCGAGGAGGTGGCTCTGCTTGTGTTTGTCGGTAAGTTGGAAGATCGGCAGACCGGCTTGTAGCAACAAACGGCTCAAGTCGCGCAGGGTGGTGGGGACATCGTTCGTCTCGATACCGAATCTGCAGACGCAGTATTCGGTTTTGTCGGCTTTGATTGAGTATTCGCTGACGATGTCCATGGCGTGATGAGTCTCGAAGAACGCATCGGCGGTTCAATGAGAAGACAGTTCAAGTGTTGCTCTATTGGCGGCGAGTTGTTCACCCACAACGGGTTACACGTGGTCGTCCTGACCCGTTCCCTGCCCAACCCGGTTGGGGTCATCCCCGTTCCAACCCTCCGATTTATATGATTGACTCCAATCATATAAATCCAAGCTCCATGCCCATGCAGGTGACCAAGTGAAAGTCGCGTATGAGGTGGTGAAGGCGCGCCGCGATCAGCTCGCGCAGTTGCTGGCCGAGCACCAGTACTTGCCGCTGGCAGAGGTCTGCACTCGCTTGGGCATCAGCGAAGCCACCGCGCGCCGCGATCTCACCGCACTCGAACGCGACCATGCCATCACCCGCACCTACGGCGGGGCGGTGGGTGATTACAACCGCCGCTTCGATTCGTTCCGTGAACGCCTCGCACAATCGGCGGACGCCAAGCGCCGTATCGCGCACGCGGCGCTCGAACTGATCAAACCACGCACCGTGCTCTACCTAGACGGCGGCACCACGGTGCACGCGGTAGCCGATGCGCTCGCGATCGGCGGCCCGCGTCCGCTGACGGTGGTGACCAACAACCTGATGGTGGCCGAGCGCCTCTCGGATGTCGACGGCATCGAGTTGAACGTCCTCGGCGGTCAGTACCTGCGTCGCCAAGCGGTGATCCTCGGACCGAAGGCTCAGACCTCGGCCAAGCTGTGGCGTTACGACCTCGCGCTCTTTGGCGCCGAAGCGATCAGCGCGCGTGGCTTGTGGAATACTCAGGCCGACGTCGTCGCGGTCGAACGCACGGTCGCCAAGTCCACCAAATCCACGGTGTTTCTCGTCGACGCGAGCAAACTCGGCGCGTCGGCGCCGGTGTTCTTGCTGCCGTGGACCGACATCGACAAGCTGGTGACCGACGCCAGCGCCGACGTTCTTGCGCACGCCGGCATCGTTCTGCCCAACCGCTCTCTGGTGACCTGCTGATGACTACGACCTACCACTTGGCTCTCGACTGCGGCGCGGAAAGCGGCCGCGTGATGCTCGGAACACTGTCGGACGGCAAGCTGGCGTTGGAGGAGCTGCACCGCTTCCCCACCGGCGCCATCCGCATCGCCGGTTCGATGCGTTGGGACGTGCTGCGCATCGCTGACGAACTGCGCCAGGGCGTCAAACTCGCGGTCAAACGCAGCCTGCCGATCAGCAGCCTGAGCGCCGATACCTGGGGTGTCGACTATGTGCTGACGCGCGCCGGCGAACCGGTGTTGTCGTTGCCACGCCACTACCGCGATCCGCGCAACCTCCCGGCGTATGACAAGACGCGCAAGGCGCTCGGTGAAGACGCGATCTTCAACGAGACCGGCATCCAGTTCATGGCCATCAACACGCTCTACCAGTTGGTGGCGGCCAAGGACGCGGATCCTGGGCTGCTCGCTGCGGCTGAGCGCATGATTCCGATGGGCGATTGGTTCAATTTCGTGTTCAGTGGCCGCGCGGTTGGCGACGCGTCGATGGCCAGCACCAGTCAGCTCTACAACCCGCGCACGCGTGCGTGGTCGTGGACGCTGATCGAGCAGCTCGGTTTGCCCAAACATTTATTCCCGGAACTCGTGCCGTGCGGCACCGTGCTCGGCCCGGTGACTCCGGAATTCGCCGCCGACACCGGCCTGAAGGCCGACACCAAAGTCATCGCCACGTGTTCACACGACACCGGTGCGGCAGTGGCCGGCGTTCCCGCTGAGCCGGGCAACGACTGGGCGTACCTCAGCTCTGGAACGTGGTCGCTGCTCGGCGTCGAACACCACGAACCGGTGATCACACCTGCCAGCCGCAAATTCAATTTCACCAACGAAGTCGGCGTCGGCCACAGCATTCGTTTGCTGAAGAACATCAGCGGTCTGTGGGTGGTGCAGGAATGTCGCCGCGCGTGGGAAGCCGCCGGCATCACTTACGACTACACCGAACTCACGCGTTTGGCCGAGGCCTCCGCGCCGCTGAAATCGCTGATCAATCCCAATGATCCGCGTTTCGTCACCGCCGACGCGATGCCGGACAAGATCGCGGCGTACTGTCGCGAGACCAAACAGCCGGTGCCGCAGACGCCTGGCGAATTCGTGCGCTGCGCGCTCGAAAGCCTGGCGCTGTCCTACCGCCGCACGCTCGGCGAACTGGAAGCCACCACTGGCCGCACGCTCACCAAGCTGCACATCGTCGGCGGCGGCACCAAAAATCTGCTGCTCAATCAGCTCGCTGCTGACGCCACTGGCCGCTTGGTGCTGGCCGGTCCAATCGAAGCGACTGCTGCCGGCAACATCCTCATCCAGGCGATGGCGCTCGGCCATCTTGCCGACCTCGCGGCCATCCGTCGCGTGGTACGCTCCTCTTTCCCCATCATCACCTACCAGCCCCGCGACGCCGCCGTTTGGGACGCCGCTTATAACCGCTTCAAGGATCTCCCATGACCTCCTCCGCCCCTGTTTCAACCAAAAGCGCCGCCAAACCATATCCAACCTGGGATGCCGCCGTTGCCGCCAAACTCGATGGCGTCGGCAAACTGGTCTACCGCTCGAACCTGCTCGGCAGCGATCAGCGCGTGACCAACACCGGCGGTGGCAACACCTCCGCGAAGGTGATGGAAAAAGATCCGCTCAGCGGCAAGGACGTCGAAGTGATGTGGGTGAAGGGCTCGGGCGGCGATCTGCGCACGTCGAAGAAGGAGAACTTCTCCTCGCTCTACCAGGGCAAGCTGCTCGAACTGATCCCGCTCTACAACGCCGCTCCGGTGAAGGGCCCGAAGACCGACGTTGAAGACAACATGGTCGGCATGTACCCGCACTGCACGTTCAACCTGAACCCGCGCGCGACCTCGATCGACACGCCATTGCACTCGTTCGTCTCGCGCAAACACGTCGACCACATGCACCCGAACTCGGTCATCGCGGTCGCCGCGGCGAAGAATGCGAAAGAGCTGACCAAGAAGATCTACGGCGACGAGCTGATCTGGACCCCGTGGCAGCGCCCAGGCTTCGACCTTGGTCTGCAACTGCAGGCGATCACTGCCAAGCACCCGAACGCCAAGGGCGTGATCATGGGCGGCCACGGCGTGATCAACTGGGCCGATGAAGATCAGGCCTGTTACAACCTGACGATGGACATCATCAAGAAGGCCGACGACTACATCGCCAAATGCGACAAGGGTGAGAAGACCTTCGGCGGTCAGAAGTACCAGTCGCTCGACGCCGCCAAGCGTAAGGAAGTCCTCGTCGCCGTGCTGCCGTGGCTGCGTGGCCAAGTGTCCAAGCAGAAGCGCCTGATCGGCACGGTGCAGGACGACGAGACCATGCTGCGCTTCGTCAACTCGGTCGACGCCCCGCGTCTCGCCGAACTCGGCACCAGCTGCCCGGACCACTTCCTGCGCACCAAGATCAAGCCGCTGTACGTGGCGTGGAATCCGCAGGTCGAAGACATCTTGGCGCTGCGCAACAAGCTCGCCACCGGCCTGGAACAGTACCGCAAGGACTACGCGGCCTACTACGCCAAGTGCAAGCGCGGCAACTCGCCAGCGATGCGCGATGCCAACCCGACCGTGATCCTGATTCCCGGCGTCGGCATGATCGCCTGGGGCAAGGACAAGTCGGAGAGCCGCGTCACCGCCGAGTTCTACAACTGCGCCGTCGAAGTGATGCGCGGTGCCGAAGCGATGGATGAATACGTCGCCATCGACCTGCAGGAAGCCTTCGACATCGAGTACTGGCTGCTCGAAGAAGCCAAGCTCAAGCGCATGCCGCCCGAGAAGGAACTCTCGCGCCAAGTCATCGCCGTCATCGGCGCGGGCTCCGGCATCGGCAAAGAAGTCTCGCA
>JANPLC010000405.1:0-6552 GCA_031426335.1 Planctomycetota bacterium | reverse complement strand
GAATGCGGCCGAGGGCGGCCGCGCTCCCGGCGGTCATGTCCGGTCGCTGACGATCACCTTGAACTTATGGGTCATGGGCAGGGTTCAAAACTATGACTGATGAAGGATTGGGATAACCCGTTCGACGGATGGTCTTGTTCGTGCTTGCTCGCAGAGGCCTCGATTCACCATCCAGCACTCATGACGCATTGGTTTTAAATTACTTGTTAGACGTCCTCATCCATGGTGCATGAATGAACGCGAAACCGCCACTCCCCGCAGATATCAAGGCGTACCTTGAGGCTGCAGACCCCACCAAGGCTGCGATTCGATTTCAGTTGTCGGGGGAGCATTTCAACGAGCACACGATGGTCGGCACAGTTGACGGATACAAGATTTTCTGCCTTAGAATTCTCCTGGCGCTAGTCACGTCCCGAGGTGAGAATGGCTTCCTGCCCATAAAGCTGGAAGATGTAATAAAATACAAAGACACCGACAACGACAACGACGCTGGATTCGATCAATTCGAACTCAGTGACACGTGCGGGATGGACGCCGAAGAATTTCAAGCCAAGGCTTCAAGGCCATGGCCGCAATGGCTCGGCTTCACCGTCGGCCTCGCGGTCATGATTTTCCTGGTCGGGCTCCTCTACGTGTTCTGTCAGGGAGTAATCGCCACGTGGCATAAGCTGTTCTGATGCAAGCGATCCGCCAAACTGACGCATGCACCGGAGCGTCGGATCGGGGCTGGTCCGGACCTCATTCCCTCCTGCTGCCGCCCGGTGATGTTGGTCGCTAGGCCACTCGACCATCTTATGATACGCACTATGTCCGTCACGAACCGGAGCAAGAAGCCGAGGGCTGTTTTCATCGAGCCGGAGGGCGAAGATTATTGGATGCTTCCAGAGCAGGCGTTTGAGCTTCGTGCTGAGGTGACTTCTGAGGGCGATCACTTCGAGCTTTGCGACGATGGCGACAGTTTGCAGGTGTATTTTGGCAGCAGTCAAATTTCGGTCTTCTGCGACGGGAGAGAGCTTAAGTGCGGATATCAAAGACCGCAGACAGTATGAAAATACCGTGGCCTAAACTCGTGAGCGGGCCGCGCTCGTTTATTCTGGTTTCCAATATCTTCCTTCCCGCCACGTAAAGTTGCTCTTATCGCAACCGCAACGTCGGCGGCGGCAGCGTCGGGTGGTGGTTGCCGGCGAAGCCGTGGACGATGCCGGAGGACACCACCAGGGGATTCTCGCGCACGATGATCAGCGTCAGCTGACGATTGGGATCGCTGCGGATGCGTTCAATCAGTCCTGGGCTCTCGATCGACATCGGTCCACCGAGCACACCCAGTGGCATGCGGAATTCGCCGACCTTGACCGCCTTGGTTTCATCGACGCGACCCGCATCGGCGTGGAAGGCCGGCATGGTGTTCCAGTCGAGCTGGGTTGGTGACCACGCGTCCTGTGCGTCATCGGTGACGGCGTAGATGCCGAAGCGCGCATCGCCGCCCAGGGTGGCGAAGCCGAAGCCGGTGGGTTCGAATTGCAGCGTCAGGCGCGCTGCCTGTAGGTGCTGCGGATCGCGCAGCGTCGTCAGATCGAAACGCAGGATGGCCTTGCGCAGGAAGTTGCTGACCGCGGCGTTCTTCACCAACAGCAACGAGTCGGAGAAATGTTTGTCAGTGCCGGGTGAGGCGACGTAGGTGGCGGCGCCGCGCCCGCTGGTGGTGGTGAGCTCCTGGGTGAAGGCGGTCGCCGTGGTGGTGGGACTCCGCTGGTTGCCCGGTTCGATGTCGAGGTCGCTGACTGGCATCAGGCCGTCGAGCGTGATGGCGGCCATCTGCTGGGTGAGCAGGCGCATCGCCGGGCCACCGCTGCGGTGCTGCAGTTCGACCTCGCCCTTCATCACGTGCACGCGCGCGCGGCCGTCGCTGTCGGCACTGATGCCGAAGTCGGTGCCGTGGTCGATCAGCGTCGCCTGTTTGGTCAGGACGGTGAAACCTCGGGCGTGGTCCGGCACGTGTGCCACCAACGAACCGCTGTGCAGACGACAGAGCTTGCGGCTGATCAGTTCGATATCCGCCGGCCCTTCGAGCGTGACTTCGGCACCGCCGGCGAAGCGCAAGCGCGCCAGACCTTCGGCCAAGTGCAGGCGTCCCGCGGACAACGCCGAACCGGGTTCGGTGGGCAGCGAGCTGCTCTTCCAACGCGCGTTCTGCACGTCCTGCAGCTGGGCGATCTCGTCGCTGCCGCTGGTCGCGAGCCACCACGCGCCGCCGATCAGTAGCATCAGCGCCGCGGCGGCGTTCCACATCTGCGCGGGGAATCGCCAGCGTGCTGGACGCAGTGGTGCTGGCGCGAGGGGACGGAGGACCGTCTGCAACGGGGCCTCGCTCAGGCGTGCGCTATTTTGCGTCAGCTGGGCGTGCAGCTGCATCTGCTCGACGTAGAGCCGGCGCAGCGCGGGATCGCCGAGCACGAGCGCTTCGATGCGTTCACGTTCGCTCGCGGTGAGCGTGCCGTCGCAGAGACGATCGCACAACGCGATGAGTTCATCGGCGGGCGTGGCAGCAGGTGGGGTGGCGTCAGACGTCATGGGCGACCGTGAGCGATTGGGTGATGCAACCATGCAGCGACTGACGCAGGCGACTGAGCAGTCGGTAGAGCGCGGTGGTGGTGCGCCCGAGGCGTTCGGACATCGCCTCCAGCTCCAGACCTTCGTGGTAACGCAGCTCCAACACCTGGCGGTGGTCCGGGCTGAGCTTGGCCAGACATCCGTGCAGCGCCTGCGCACGGCGACCGAGGTGTTCGTCGGCCTGGTCCATTTCACCCGCGACCGCCTCGATGAAGGCGTCGCTGAAATCCAACCGATCACGGTGCCGGCGTTTGCGGAACGTCAGCACCTGGTGGAAGCAGACCTTGCGCGCCCAGGCAGCGAAGCTGGTTCCCGGCGTGAACTGGGTGAACGCCCGCCACATCACCACCTTCGCTTCTTGCAGGATGTCGTCGGCATCCGCCGGCTGCGGCACCATGGTCATGACGTAGGCCCCGAGCATCCGCTCGTGGCGGGCGAGCAGGACGACGAACTCCTCAGCCTGGGGATCGGGGTCGGGCATGGTCATAGGAGGAGTCCGCCCACAGTAGGGATTGGACAGGGAAAGTTCACTAGGCCACAGACTACAGGCTACAGACCACAGGTCGTGAGCATGACATCGTCATCACGACCTGTGGTCTGTAACCTGTGGCCTGTAGTCTTTCCCCATCAATGCCCCGTCTGTTTCGGCGCGTCCTTCGACAGGCTCGCCAGATAGGCGATGAGGTCGCGCAGGTCACGCGGCGGCAGCGTCAATCCCATCGGCGGCATGGCGGAGATCGGTGCCGAGGTCTCCTTGATGTCCTTGCTGGCGATTTCGACCTTCTTGCCCGTCGGATCGATGATGGTGATCTTCTGGTCGGTCTTCGCCGCGACGCGGCCCATGACGGTCTTGCCGTCGTTCAGCGTGACGGTGGCGGTGCCGTAGTTGTCGGTGATCACCGCGTTGGGATCGATCACCGATTCCAGCAGCTTGTCGTTTTTGAGCCGTTCGCCGACCTTGGTCAGTTCCGGACCCTGGATTCCGCCGTCGTTGCCGACCTTGTGGCACTGCATACACGCGCCCTGATTGCGGAAGATGTCCTGTCCGCGTTTGGGATCGCCGCCGGCCTTGGTGAGCTGCTGGATCGCGGTCGGCTTGGTCGTGGCATACGTCGCTGCGGCCTGCTTGGCGTCGGCCGCTTCACATTGTTGCAGGGCGAGGAAGACGTCGAGCCACAGGGCTTCACGCAAGCCGCCCTCGCGCCCATTCCACAATTTCACCAACGTCGCGGGCTGGGTCTTCGCCAGGCCGTTGATACCGGCGCGGGCTGCGAGCAACGGCCCTTTGGCGACGGCCTGCTCGGCCTGGGCGTCGATGCCGGTGAGCTTGAGCTTGTAGCCGTGGCGGATGGCCGCGGCTTGCACGCTGGCGGCGGGATCGGCCAACAGTTTCGTGACGACATCGGTGTGTTTGGCCCCGTCGGTCGCCATCAGGCTACCGAGTGCCGCGACGCGCACGTCCTCGGTCAGGTCGCGGTTGAGCGCCTGTGCGGTCAGCGTCGCCTCGTCGAGCGTGACGCCGGCGTCCTTGGCGAGTTGCAGGGCGAGGGCCATGAGCGGCGCCGGCTGGCTGCTGGCGAGGAATTTTTTGAGGTCGTCGCCGATGGTTTTGCCCAGCGCCGGCATCGTGCCCTTCTTCACCACCTGCGGACGGTAGTGGCCGAGCACCGGATCGGTGTCGACGTTCGCCGCCCACATGCGCAGGCCGATCAATGCCGCTTGGCGTACGGAGTCCTTGAGCACCGAAGTGCCGGCGAGTTTCACCAGTGCACGGGCGCTGTCGTCAGTGCCTAAGCGGTAATTCGCGGCGATCACGCGGCGTTGCACGGTCTCCGGCAGATCGGCGGCCGAGAAGGCGGCCAGACGTTTGCCGGCGGCACCGTCGAGTGCGGCGGTGTCATAGATGGCGCGCACCGCTTCGTGTTTCACCTGCGGATCGGCGTCGTCGAGGAACTGCACCAGCTCGGCGCTGGCGTGGCGGCGCAGGAACAGCACCGCCAACAGGCGCACTTCGGTGCTCGCATCCTTCACCTTCGCAGTCGCGCTTTCCACCGTGCCGAGCGCGTCGAGGCCAGTGAGGCAGGCGTGGCGCAGGACCACGTCGGTCTGTGTGCCGTTTTCCGCCGCCAGGGCGAAGAGCGCAGCGATGGCACCGGCGTCACCGCGCTTGGCCACGCGGCCGAGGGCGATGGCACTGAGCGAGCGCACGCGCGGCGAGGCGTCTTTGAGTGCTGCGACCAGCGCATCGCGGCTGCCGGTATCCTTCAGGCTGCCGAGCGAGCGGATCGCGTTGGCGCGGACCTCCGCTTCGCTGTCGCCAAGCAGTGCGCGCAGCGTGGCCACAACCTTGTCCGCCTTGCCACGACGGGCGATCTGCTCCAGGCCCCAGATGCCGTGCAGGCGCTGCGTCACCGGCAGGTCCTTGGCCTGCGCCAGCGCGGTCAGTGCGGCCTGGCCGTCCGCACCTTGCTCAGCGAGCGCGAACTGCGCCATCTGACGGATGCGGTTGTCGGCGGAGGCGAGCAACGTGCGCAGATCGGCGACCGACTTGCCCTTGGTGCCGGTGGCGAAGATCTGCTTGGTTTTCGCCGCAGCGGCCTGCTGGCCGGCGTCGGTCGGCGTCAGGCAGTGGATCGCGCCGTTGTTGTTCACGCTCCAGCCACCGCCGAAGTCGCAGATGTAAAGGTTGCCGTCGTAACCCAACTCGACGTCGGTGACGCCGACGCCCTGGGCCAAGGGCTTCACTCCGTCAGCGACAAAGCCAGCACCTTTGGTTTTGTAGTCGATAATGAGAGCGGAGCAGTTGGCCGAGGCACCGCTGTAATTGGCGAGCAGGAACTTGCCGCGCAGGTCCTCGGGCAACGACTCGCCGGTCATCCAGGTGACGCCGGAGGGACCATTCGCCACGTGCGACGCGGGCGGATAGACCCACTGCGGTTGCTCGGGTTTCCAGGTGTCGAACATTTTTTCCGCCACCCACATCGACTGCGGCGGATGGAAATCGCCCCAGTCGAGCGCGTGTTTGTAGTGGTGCGCGGACTGGTGTGCCATGTCCCAACCGGTGTCGGTGCCTTCGAGGGCGTAGACGAAGCGTGCCTTGTCGCCGATGTCGCCAGTGTTGTCGAAGGTGAAGAGGTTGCCCTGCTCGTCGAAGACCAGTTCCTGCGGGTTGCGCAGGCCGGTGCAGAACAGTTCGAAGCCGCTGCCGTCGGATTCGCAGCGGAAGATCGCGCCGCGGCCCGAGCCTGGGAATACTCGGCCGTTCTTGGTGGTGACATGGAAGCCGCGATCGCCGACGGAGAAGTACAGGCGGCCATCAGGTCCACGGATGATGCCGTGCAGGTCGTGGCCGATGAACGAGATGCGCACGCCGAAGCCTTCGGCGATGCTGTCGTGGACGTCGGCGACACCGTCGTCGTTGGTGTCCTTCAGCTTCCAGACCTTGGGGATGCAGGTGAAGTACACCGCATCGTCTTCCGCCAGCAGCGAGAAGCCCAGGCCGTCGAGCGGAGCTTTGAAATGGTCGGAGAACAGGGTGCGATGGTCCGCAGCGCCATTGCCGTCCTTGTCCTCCAGGCGGATCACGCGGTCGGCGACGTCGGTGAACCAGCCCTTGGGGAAGTTCGCGGCGAACTGGTCGTAGAGCTTCTGGCGGTCCTGCACCGTGACGGCCTGGAAGTCGCCGCGGATCATTTCATTGGCGCCACGCAGATCGGGCACGCCGAGCCAGAAGCGGTTGGCCTCGGCGACGAACAGCCGGCCTTTGCGGTCAAAACCGAAGCTGCCGGGGTTCTCGATGAAGGGGAACTTCACCCACACGTGTCCGACCAGCCCGGGATGCTTGATGCTGCCGGGGAACTCGCCGCGCTCGTTCTTCATCGCCGGCAGGTCCTTCTCCTTGACCGTCGGTAGGTTCTTGAAGTTGCGCGCCAGGTCGGCGGC
>JANPLC010000404.1:0-15247 GCA_031426335.1 Planctomycetota bacterium | reverse complement strand
ATGCTCATGCCGGGTCTCCTGGGGATGCAGCACCTTTTGGGACACCAAGCCCGCGCTGCTACCGGGGGGACCCGGCTTTCATAGTTTCTCCCAGGCAGAGCCCTTACCGTTCGACGTTCAGTACCTTGTTCGGCGCGCGCGTACGCAGGTAAACCGGCCCGATCATCGGCGCGCGGTTGCCGTTCTGGGCGGCCTGCTGCAGCCACAGGGCCGGAGTCATCGATGACGTCAGGGCAGCGCGGTGGTAGCGCCACGTCACCCGCAGTTCCGCTCCATCCACGGCGCGCGGAGTGCCGTCGGGCGTGGTGAGTCTTGGCGTGATCTCCTCGTCACCGATGGTGATGAAGCGTTGGGTGTTGAATGCGGCGCTGGCGTCGACCGCGGCTACGGCCGGAGCACTACTGCCCGCAAGCAGCACCATGGCCGTAGCAGCGCTCCAATCGAGCGTGCCGTCCAAGGCCAGTGCGAGCGTGTCGAACATTCCGCTGCCATTGCTCAGTACTTGGACTGAGGCCACTCCCGGACCGGTGAAGGTGCAGTCATGAAAACGCAGGGGAAAGCCCGCCCAGGCGTAACTCCGGCAACGCAGGAACTCACCGGCATCAGCCGGACGTGCGCTCATGTTGTTGGGCAACGCACTGGGATACCGCGGCCACCAGCCGATCGCCAACGGTGCAAGGTTGCTCCAGGTCGTCACCGATGCGCGCGCCTCCCAATTACTCGCACTGGTGTTGTACATCCCACGCAGCCACGGGGCGGTATGGCTGTTGGGCATGGTGGTCAGTTCCATCCGCTCACCATTGCGGCTGGTTAGCAGCATGGCCGGAGCAGTGATGGTGCCCTCGAATTGCACTCGTCCCAGGTAAGTGGTTGGAAGCGGGAGGGGCAGTCCAGGCGGAGTGGGGTTGAAGCCACCGATGACCTCAGCGACCGGCCCGATGGGCAGATGCAGCACCAGTTCTGTGCCCTGGTGTTCACGTCGTGTCGAACCCAGCAGGCTGCGCCCGATGAGTTCGGCGTAGTTGTTACTGTGGTTTGTCGGAGTGAGCCGCTTGTAGGCGAAGACCTCACCACCGACCTCGATCAGTCCATACGGGTAGTCGAACACCGACTGATCGGTGCGCACGGCGACCGGTCCATTCAACGGTTCGTCAAGGAGCCAGGGCGCGTTGTTGAGCGGCACGATGTTGGCCTGCACCTTATTTCCTGCCGCCCAGCCTGGCTGCGTGCCGGCATGCAGCGCGTCGATAGTTGTGTTGACGCTCGTCGCAGCGTTCACACCGGTAGAGAAAAAAGTGATTCTGCGCGGGTCAGGTGCACCGACGCCGAGCTGGAAGTTCGGTAAATAGGCATTGCCCCACGGCAGCACCCAGCCCAGGCGGTCACGCGACCACGCGCTCGCGCTGTTGAGTTGACTCAGGTCGTCCTCTGGCGTCCAACAAGGCCAGCACAGCAGTTGGAAGGCATTGCCTGGGTTCCAGTCATCCGGGATGGCCTCGGTGAAGGCGAAATAGCGATTCATCGAATTCCACGAGGTGGCAGCGGCGTTGGTCTTGTCCTCGGGGAAACCGTCGTCGGCGGAATAACGCACACACATCTGGATCGGCCGCTGGCTGCTGCTCATCACCTGCGGCGCCAGGGTCACCACGTCGCCAGCCTCCAGCAGGTAGGCGATCTCCAGGTTGGTCTGGACGGGAATGACGCGCGTGGTGAGTTTGGGAAAGTTGTGCACTGCCAGTGCGTAGTCGGAGAAATCTGCGGCAGCGAAGCCGGTGCGATGGCAAGCGCGAGCACCGAAGCGGATATTGGGGTAGGAACGCCCATCAGCGAACCAGAATCCGCCGCGCCTTTTTTTGATATGGATCTTGGGGTCCATCGGGTTGGGCGCATCAACGATGTCGACGGTCTCCTGCGAGTCGTTGAGCAGGTAGGATACGGGCTGGTCGAGCGAGGTCGGGTAGTCAGTGCGTGAGCTGATGCCGGTGTAACTGATCCATTCCACGCGGCCGGCATTGGCGCCAGCGGTCGCCGCTCGCGCATCGTACAGTTGGATGAAACCGCTGGACGGATACAGGTTCGCCAGCGTCGGATTGAGGTTTTCACCCGCATCATTCTTGCCGGCGATCTCCTGGCTCATCAGCACCACCTCGTCGGCGGAGGTGTAGGTGTAGGCACGGGGCAGTCCTGGAATCCAGCCGGCCGGATGGAACCTCGGCATCATGTTCTCATCCAGGACCGGCATCCCGCCATCATCGAGGACTGGGACCCGAACAGTGGATAAGTAGTGCACGTTGAGCAATCTCGGGAGGCTCAAGGACGGTGGGGTCGTCAGGTTGTCGTAGTACACTTCCTGCTTGGAGTCGTCTCCATTGGCGGGGCCGATGAGGACTATGCCGCGTGGTGGGAACTGCCCGATGACGCCGCCGGTCAACGGGATGAACGGCGAATTCGAGTTCAAGGTCGTCACGCCGACCTTCGACCACACCTGATATTTGTGCAGCGGATCGCCATCGGGCATCGGTTGTGCCAAGTGACAACCGCCGCGATGCCACGTCACGTTCTGCTCCACAGTAAACGCGAATCCCCCAGGATACACCGCGTCGCCCACGCGGTGCGGTTCCATCACGTGGGAGGTGCTCCAATTGGGCCTGCCATCATCATCGACTCCACCATCGGTGCGCTGCCGCCGTCCACGCACACAGTCGCGCAAGGCCCCGTCATCGTCGATCCATTGGTAACTGATGTATTCCCGTCCGATGCGGATCACGCCGCGACCGGGTAGATAACGCTCCACCGCGGCTTTCCCGCTCAGCAGGGTACCGTCATCTGCCCAGGCGAGAGCCTTCAGAGCGATTTGCTTGATCGTCTGGCGATCGTCGATGTACAGAGCCTTGGTGCCCTTGTTTGCCACCTGGTCGGCGTCAGTCATCGGGAGGTCAGTATCCAGCACGAGGGTTGGCAGGGTTATGTGGTCCCCTGGTCTGGCCATGGCCTCTAAAGCATTTGGAGTGCGGGTAACATCACGTCCGACCAAGCCGTCGACGATGATCGACATGCCACCTGGTTGGTTGCTGCTGAAAGCGACCTGCACCAAGTGCCACTCGCCCTTCGTAAAACGATTGCCGACGTAGTAACGGTGTTGGATGACCACTTCCGGTTGCGTGCTGGCCATGGGATGAACGCCGCCGCTGCCGAGACATTCCGGATTCACTGCCGGCCACACATCTGCTTTGATGCCGATGCCGGTGGTCGGTCCGTAGGTCTGCCGTGGGATCGCTGGTCCGTAATCGGCTGCGTGCGGGATGGTCCCGGGATTGAGGATGAGTATGAGCTGCTGCACCGCCGGATCGTAGACCAGGGTGAAGCGATTGCTGATCCGGGCGTCACGCGGATCGGTCGTTCGCGCGTCGCGCGCTTTGTTGTCCAAGATGCCGCCGGTCAGGCGCGCACTGACATTGTTCGTCGGCATGCGCATATCGAGCAACGCGACCTCATCATCCCAAGTCTCGTCCGGACGCACCCACAGCGCGAACTGCCGCCCCTGGATCGGCGACAACTGAGTGTTCGTTGCCGGGTCGTAGGCGTCCGTGAGGAAGCCGTTGCTCGGGTTGGGGTAGGCCAGCACGCGGTTGCGATCGAGCGCAAGGCCTTCGGGGCGGATATCGCTCACCAGGTAGGGGCTGCCGACCGGTTGGGCACCGTAGTTAATGCCATTCGCCTGCGGTGTTTGTACCTGCATCGCTTGCGTCGGGTCACCGGAAAAGGGCAGCGTCCATTCGCGACTCAGGGTCCACTCACGGTGTTGGTTGGCGTTCAGACTCAGGCGCGGATGGCTGAGGTAGGTGTGCATCAACGCCGGTCGCATGCCGATGGAGAGGTCGAGTTTGGCCAAGTCGAAATAGGGCCGGTAACGCTCGTAGGTTGGTGGAGTGGTAGCGGGGACCACCGCCACGAGGTTTGGGGAATCCTGCGGCAACACGCCGCTCAGACGCGCGTTTGGCTCGGGAAAACTCGTCAGCAGGCTCCCGTGCCGTTGCACCAGCAAGGCATGGAACGCCGCCTGTTTGTCCCACCGTGCTTCGAGCGCTGCTTCTTGCGGCAGGGCTTGCGCGATCACGCGGTGCTGGTCCTGCGCGACCTGGTTGCCAACCGCATCGGTGACGGTCGCGGTACTGGCGATGGTGACCACACCATACGAGGCGATGCCGACCGGGTGTTGTTCGCGCGCCACCAATGAGGTCAGATGTAGATCGGCAGGGCGGTCCTCATTGCCTTGTGCGGTGCTGGTGCCGGACAGGAAGGTTTTGGCCTGACCTGTCGCGCGGCCGGTCATGCCGTC
This sequence comes from Planctomycetota bacterium, assembly GCA_031426335.1. GTDB lineage: Bacteria > Planctomycetota > UBA11346 > UBA11346 > UBA11346 > BOG-1363. Next base: position 10,908 of record JANPLC010000404.1, on the reverse strand, counting down.
AACGCCACGGCGAACATCGAGCAGAAGCACCTCGGTACGTTGCACGACGGCGGCGGGGCTGAGTGGCAGAGGACCGCCGGCATTGTTCGGAACAACCGACAAGCTGCGACGGTACTCAATGATTTCGCTGTCATCTGCGCCAGTCTCGGCGTTCTTCCCGGTGATCTTCGCGTAACCGCGTGGTGGGAAGCGGTCGAGTCCACCGGTGACCACGTGGATGACGGTGGCGGTGGCGTTCAACACCGGTTTGCCCGGGGCGATCTCGGCAATGCCCGCGTTGAAGGGGCCACTCGCTCCCTGATCGCCGGTGCGAGATGCGATGATGTGCGTGGTTCCCAGTCCCTCGACAACCGCGAGCGGTGAAAGCAGGTCAAAGGCGTTAAGCGTGCGACCGAGCGCATCGACGCTGTCCAACCGCAAAGGTTTCAACTCGGTCAGCAGTGATGGGGACGGTGGATCTCCGGCGGCGTTTGGCGGCAGAACTGGCGGCAATCCTTGCGGTCCGAATGACTTGCGCGTGGCGGCTTCGGCTTGGTGCAGGTTCACCGTCGGCGGCGCCTGGATGGCCATGCCCATCCTCGGTATCGGCAACGATTGGCCGGGTACGACGATCGGGATTGCCAGAGTGATGTCGTCAGCGGTATTGGCCAAAGTCGAATTGGTTCCGCGCTCCAACGGAGCAATGGCCGGCAAGGTCAGTACACGGTCGCCATCGAACGCGATCACCGTCGTGCCGGCACCCAGCAACTGTGGTGCCACCGGGTATGCCAGAAGCGCCGCTGGCGGTTCGTGGTCGAGCGTCAACGCAGAGTTGTCGTCCGTAGACGTGCTGCCCAAGATGGTCCCCAGGTCGATCAATCCGCCGCGTGCCTGCCCCGGGTTGTGCAGCGTCAAGTACGGCCGCAAGCGCTCGAGTTCGGCGCGCGTCAGCGCCCGGCGTGGATTCGGTACCGGATCAGATGTGCCGGCTTTGAGCGCAAAAGGCTCGGCCTGGAGCAACTGCTCCAGATCGGTGATTCGGCCACCAGGCAGTTGGTAGCGCAGCAATGCCAGAGCGCGTGCCAACTGTTCACGACCGGGATCGTTTCGTGGGGTTTGTCCATCGGTCCAGTCAGTGATGACAACACTCGCAAGCAAGCGTCCCCATGCGCGCGTGTCGAGATGGTTCGGGTCGAGCTTGCCACTTTCGTCTTCCAACGCGAGGCCGACCACCGTCGGATAACGGCGCAGCGCGGCGTCGCGTTCGTCAGCGTTGGTGAGTCCGTCGAAGAACTTGTCGCCAGGCAAGGCGTAGCGGTTGCGCACGGTCGGCGATAGATCCGGGGTGCGCGTATCGAATTCGATGCGGTTGACGCCGAGGCGGCGCTGGCCGCCAGCGGCTCCGCCCAGATCGTAGAACAGGTCGCTCCAATCATCGATAAACAACGTGCCACCGTCGGTCACGCCGCCCTGCTGCCAGCGGTAGCTCACCGCGCTGGCACCAGCGGCGATGCCCATGCTCTGGGCCGAGTCCTGTCCCGTGTTAGCCAGGCGTGAATGTGCGTAGCTGCGCGTGCCCGACAGGCTGCCCGACTGGGTGAAGAGGAAGGGCAGACCGATCAGCAGCATCGCTGCCAGGATGACGATGGCGATCACCAGTGCGGCACCGGAGCGGCTTTTCATTGGACGGGTGCTCCCGGTTGCTCGGCGACCAGCCGGCTGCTGACCCGTCCGTCGAGGGTGACGGTCAGCTCAGCGTTTTGGATCATCCCAGGGGAGCGCAATTGACCGAGCAGAATGGTTGCCGTGTTTCCGGTACGCTGACGCAGGCGATGGCGTTGGCGTTTGATGCCGTCGTCATCGATGTATTCCTCGATTATTTCAAGATAGTCTTCGAGTTTTCCCGAGCGGTCGTTGAGCGCTCCTTCGGCAGTATCGTCGTCGCGGCTCACCTCGACCCGGCCATCGGGCTGGCAGAGCATGCGCCAACCGAGCGTCGCCTTCGGCGGTCCGCGCAGCGCGTCGACCAGCACGACGTTGCCCGGCAGGTTGCTGTCGCCGGCGGTGCCGAGGCGGTAAAGTCGGACGTCATCAAGGGCATCGCCCGCGTATTCGATCGTGGGCGGCGTTCCAGGCACCTGACGTGAACCAATGTGGATGTGATCGCTTTCGGCCAGCAGTCGTGTCGGGATTCCGTCGCGACGGACGGCGATGCGCCTGCCGTTCAGGTAGAGCGCCAGTTGCCGGCCGTCGTACAACATGCCGACATCGACCCACTCGCCGCCGCTGATCGGATGGGAGAACTCTTTCTTGTTGTTGCCCCATGGTTCACGGGCGACCCGGGTCTTGATTTGATGCTCGGCGGCGAAGATCTGCACCGCCGTTCCCGCTTCGCTGCGGACCCAGCCGGTCAGTTCCCAATTGATAATGTGCGCCTGTTCTCCCCGCGGGCCGTCCCCGTCCTGGAGCTTATGCGAGATGGGGATCAGCCAGATGCCGCACTGACCAGTCTCGTAATCGTCAGACTCATCTGGACCGATCATGACCAGCGGGATGTGTTGCGCGGTGAGTCCTTGAATGCGGGGCGGTCGAACACTGCATGACAAATAAAAACCTTCAGTGCGCCCTCCGCGCACGATGGTCGCCCCCCGCGGCAGGATCTGCACCGGAATGGGATGGTCGGCGCTTGGTTGCCGTCCATTACCGCTGCGTCCAACCACTACACCGTTTGCAGATTGGCCGTTGGCGGGCAATTGTGGCACACCCAGATCGTCGGTGTCGATGGCTCCATCGTCGTTGGAATCCCGTTCCTTATCAAACGTCTCACTCCACAACACCGTGCGGCTGACCCCAGCGAGTTTCGCGCCGGTCACCTCGCTGCCGTTCAGCAGCGGCGTCAACCGCAGCTCGACCGGCGAACCGGTCGACCGGGCGGTGTGGCGTGCCTGGCGGATGGCGTCGGCTAGCACCTGCTCCGCCGCCAGCAGGCGATTGCCATCGCGCGAACGGAACAATCCGCCCAGCACCAGCCCGGTCATCGTCGCGATGATGCCGATCACCACCAGCAGCTCGACCAGCGAGAAGCCACTCCGCGCCGCGGAACCGGGCGCAGGCGTGCAACGTGCCGCAGTGGTGGAAGGGAGTACGGGCATGTGCAGGAGGACGTCCGTCAGGGTCGGCGGGTGGACGGCGAGGATCACCGGGCGATGCCGGTTTGCCAGCCGCGAACAGCCCCGCGCGCCACGTTTGGCGAGGTGCTCAGCCCGGGAGCGCCGGATTCATCCGGCCAGAGGCAATCCGGCCTTGGTCTTCACGACGTCGCACCTGCTCCCACCTTGCCGGATGAATCCGGCGCTCCCGGGCAGAGCGGACTGCCGTCTTACTCCCCCCACCTGCCGCTTGAGCCCCACCCGGGCGCACCACACTCCGCCGCCCAGGGACGACTGGCGCTGGGCGGCACTGCTTCTGGGTGGTGCGGCTGACGCGGGTAACCGCGAGGAAGTCCTGGGACACATCGTCCGTTTGCCGCGCGCCTGGGCACCTCACGAACCGCTCTCTGCCACCACGCAGACGGCCTTTCCTTGGAGCTGCCCATGGCCATCCAGTCCTCCCGCGTCGCCGAAACCGCGTCGCCCTACCGTATTCCCCACACCACCCCGCGCCCGCTGGCCGACGCCGATCCGGAAGTCGCCGCCATCATCCAGGCCGAGTGGACGCGTCAGCAGGACACCATCGAGCTGATCGCGTCAGAGAACATCGTCTCCACCGCGGTGCTCGAAGCCCAGGGCTCGGTGCTGACCAACAAGTACGCCGAAGGGTATCCTGGCAAACGCTACTACGGCGGCTGCGAAGAAGTCGACAAGGCGGAAGAGCTCGCGATCAAGCGCGCGCAGGCGCTGTTCAAGACCGACTACGCGGTGAACGTCCAGCCGCACTCCGGCTCGCAGGCCAATATGGCGGTCTACATGGCTGCTGGTCTGCAGAAGGGCGACAAGGTCCTGGGCATGTCGCTCGACCACGGCGGCCACCTGACGCACGGCTACAAGCTCAACTTCTCCGGCCTCGACTACACCATCGCCAGCTACGGCGTGACGCAGGACGCGCAGACCATCGACTACGACGAAGTCGAACGCATCGCGACGGAGTTCCAGCCGAAGATGATCATCGCCGGCGCGTCGAACTACTCGCGCACCCTAGATTTCCCGCGTTTTGCTGCGATCGCCAAAAAGGTCGGCGCGATCCTCTTCGTCGACATGGCGCACATCGCCGGTCTGGTCGCCAGCGGTCACCACCCGACGCCCTTCGGCCACGCCGACTTCGTCACCACCACCACGCATAAGACCCTGCGCGGTCCGCGCGGTGGCATGATCTTCAGCCGCTCGCCCGAGCACGCCAAGAAGGTCAACAGCCGCGTCTTCCCAGGCATCCAGGGCGGCCCGCTGATGCACGTCATCGCTGCCAAGGCCGTGGCGTTCGGCGAAGCGATCAAACCCGAGTTCAGCGAGTACATGGGCCGCGTGTAGGCCAGCGCCTCGGCGATGGCCGACGAGTTCAAGAAACTCGGCTGGTCGGTGGTCAGCAACGGCAGCGACAACCACCTGTTCTCGCTCAACGTCATGTCGAACGGCGTTACCGGCAAACAGGCAGAAGATCTGCTGCACACCGTCGGCATCACGGTGAACAAGAACCTCATCCCGTTCGATCAGCAGCCGGCGCAGCAGGGCTCCGGCATCCGCATCGGCACGCCAGCGATCTGCTCGCGTGGCTTCGGGCCGGCGGAAGCGATCGAAGTCGCGCGTCTGGTCGATCGTGCGCTCAAGGCCAAGGGCGACGCGGCGGTGATCGCTGAGGTGCGCGCCAAGGCCAAGGCGCTGTGCGGGAAATTTCCGATCTATAAGTAATCGTGGCGGTCGCCGTGGCACGGGCGGGTCGCGCGGGCCGCCCCCGCCCAATGCTGTTTAGCTAAGGCTTCAAAAAGGCCGATAGAACACAGAGGACCAGAGGACCAGAGGCGAAATCTCGGTCTTTTGTATGCTCTGGTCCTCTGGTGCTCTGTGTTCTATCTCTCCGCTGTTAGCTAAACGGGGACGGCCCTTGGCACGCGGGAGCCTGCGCCAGACTGCGGCCCTCGTATGGCTACCGCGACACGACTGCTGCATGCCCAGGCCCGCCTCGGTGAGGGTGCGATCTGGGACACCTCGGCGCAGGTGGTGTGGTGGGTCGACATCAACGGTCGCGAGCTGCATCGCTTCGATCCGGCGACCAACCGCGATCAGGTATGGGCCATGCCATCCACCATCGGCACCGTCGTCACGCGCGCGCGCGGTGGCGTGGTGGTCGCGCTGCAGAACATCATCGCCGCGTTCGATCCGCAGACCGCCACGCTGACCACACTTGCGGGCATCGACCAGCCGGAGCAACGCTTCAACGATGGCAAATGTGATCCCGCCGGACGTTTGTGGGTCGGCACCATCGCCTTCAGCGAAGCGCCCGGCGTCGCGACGCTTTACCGTCTGGATGAGCGCGGCATCAATTCGCAGATCCCGGGCATCACCATCTCCAACGGCATCGTGTGGTCGCGTGATGGCCACACCTGCTGGTACATCGACACGCCGACCGATCGCGTCGACGCGTTCGATTTCGACGTGGCCAATGGACGCCTGAGCAACCGTCGCCCTGCCGTACACTTCCCGACGGGCGTCGGCCATCCCGACGGTATGGCGATCGATGAACGTGGACACTTGTGGGTCGCCATGTGGGGCGGCGGTTGCGTGTTGTGCTGCGATCCACGCAGTGGTCGCATCGTCGAGCGCATCGATGTGCCGGGAGCCAGCAAGATCACCTCCTGCGCCTTCGGCGGCGCCAACCTCGACACGCTCTACATCACCAGTGCTGGCGGCGGCGAAGCCGTTCCTGCTAGCGACGACGAGTCCGCCGCTCGCTACATGCTGGCCGCTGCACGCCAACTCGGTATGGAGCTGGTCGCGCTGGATGGATTGATCCTGCCAGATGCCTTGCTGCGCATGGTTCCATCCCTGATTGCCGTGACCTACCGCATGGTGCCGGTCCGTCTGGAACACAACACGCTCGTGCTCGCCACCGCAGAACAGGAGAACCTCCAAACCGCCCGTGATCTCGCCCCTCTGCTGAAGGTCGCCCAGGTGCGTTTCGCCCTGACTAGTGAAAAAGACCTGAACAGCGCTCTGGACCGCTATTACCGTACGCACTCCTCGATTCCTCCGGAAGCCAACGCCGGTGATTTGTTCGTGGCGCACCCAGGCGTTCGTGGAGTACCCTCCACTCCCTTCGCCAACTGAACCGTCCTAGCCACAACCCTCGCCCCTCACCCCTAGCCCCTGCCAAAATCAAATGCCCACCGACCGCTACGACTCCCCACTCTGCTCGCGTTACGCCTCGAAAGAGATGCAGCGGCTGTTCTCCGACGACGTCAAGTTCAGCACCTGGCGCAAGCTGTGGCTGGAATTGGCGCGGGCGGAAAAATCGCTCGGCCTGCCGATCACCGACGCGCAGCTGAACGAGATGACGGTGCATCAGACCGACATCGATTACGTCATGGCTGCCGCGGAAGAGAAGAAACGTCGCCACGACGTGATGGCGCACGTGCACACCTTCGGCGTCGTCTGTCCGACTGCCGCGCCGATCATCCACCTGGGTGCGACGAGCTGCTACGTCACCGACAACACCGACCTGATCATCTTGCGCGACGCACTCGGCCTCATCGGCGACAAGCTCGCGCGCGTGATCGATCGCATGGCAAAATTTGCCGAGAAATACCGCGCGCTGCCGACGTTGGGCTTCACCCACTTCCAGGCGGCGCAGCTGACCACCGTGGGTAAACGCGCCTGCCTGTGGTTGCAGGATCTGTTGATGGACTTGCGTGCGGTCGAACGGGCGCGCGGCGATTTGCGCTTCCGTGGTGTCAAAGGCACCACTGGCACGCAGGCGTCGTTCTTGACGTTGTTCCACGGCGATCACGCCAAGGTCGAGCAGCTCGATGAGCTGGTGACCAAGGCCTTCGGCTTCAAATCCGCCTTCATCGTCACCGGCCAGACCTACTCGCGCAAAGTCGACAGCGAGGTGCTCTCCGTACTCGCCGGCCTGGGTGCCACGGCCCACAAGCTCGCCACCGACCTGCGTCTGCTTGCGCATCTGAAAGAAGTCGAAGAGCCGATCGAGAAGGACCAGATCGGTTCGTCGGCCATGGCCTACAAACGCAACCCGATGCGGGCCGAGCGCGTGTGTTCCTTGTCGCGCCACCTGATCGCCCTGGGTCAGGACGCGCATGCGACGCACAGCGTGCAGTGGATGGAACGCACGCTCGACGACAGCGCCGGGCGCCGCATCTACCTGCCGGAGGCGTTCCTCGCCGCCGACGCCGTGCTCGGTATTTTGCAGAATGTGTGCGAAGGCCTCGACGTGCACGACAAGGTCATCGCGCGACATATCCGCGACGAACTGCCGTTCATGGCGACCGAGAACTTCATCATGGCCATCGTCGAAGCCGGCGGCGACCGTCAGGCAGCACACGAAAAGATCCGCGTGCTGTCGCGCGAAGCCGCGAGCGAAGTGAAGGACCACGGGCGCGACAACAACCTCATCCAGCTGATGATGGTCGACGAGTTCTTCTTCCCGATCCACGGCCGCATCGACGAACTGCTGAACCCGCAGACCTTCATCGGTCGTGCGCCGCAGCAGGTCGATCGCTTCCTCGCCGAAGAGGTCAAACCGGCGCTCGCCCCGTACGCCGGCAAGCTCGCCGGCAGCAGCCAGCTCGCGGTGTAGTCCACGGGGCAATCCCCTGGGACCGCCGGTTTTCAACCGGCGGAGGACGTCCGTCGTCCTGAAAACGAGAACCTGACGAGGAGTCAGATCAGTCAGGTGCCTTGCCCTGACGACGCGCCACGCCGGTTGAAAACCGGCGGTCCCGGGTGTCACCGATTCCTGCAGCCCATCGACAGCACCACGATTCTCGACTCGACGTGAGCGGCACGTCTGTCACGCTGCCGGCGCATGTCCCTCGCAGAGGACCATCCGCTATCCCCACCACCAGACGCGCCACCCAGGCGCGTCCTGCATCCGTGGTTGCCGTGGCTCGCATTCGGTCTGGTGATCGGCGGCCTCGCCCCGGACGCGATGGCGTTCGCCACCAGCATTCCGTGGTCGGCGCACACGTGGTGGTGGTGCGCTGGCCTGCCGCTGCTGCTGACGATTCCGTTGGCGCAACGTCGCTTCCCCTGGGCATCGCGCTGGTTGGTGTTCGCCGCCGCCTGCCTGTTGGGTGGCACGCTCGTTGACGGTTGGGGACGACGACTGCCAACCGACGAACCGCGCCTGCTGGCCGTGGTCGGCACCGTCTCGGCAGTGAAATGGGGCGGCTTTTCTCAAGGTTTCCTGTTACTGCCGGACGAGGTCGAAGCGCCGACCAGCTACGCACCGCCACGGCGCGTGTTCGTGCGAGCTGGCGATGCCTATGGCTTGATGAGCGGCGACCGCGTGGTGGTGCGTGGCCTGTGGCAACGCGGTGAGCGCGGCGACGAACTCAAAGCCGTGGCGGTCGAGCGCTTGCTCATGCGCGAAGACGGACCACGCGGCTGGGCGTGGAACTCGCTCGCGCGCTTGGGCGAACATCGTGAACTGGGCGAGACCTTAATCCTGGGGATGGGCGATCCGCCGGAAAAAGCCGCGTTCCGGCAGAGCGGCCTGCTGCACATCCTGGCGGTCAGCGGCGCACACCTCGCCATCGCCGCCGGACTCGGCGCGTGGATCCTGCGGCTGCTCGGCCTGGGTTGGGCGACGCGCCAGATCGCGCTCGGCCTGCTGATCATTGGCTATACGTGGCTGACCAGCGGATCGCCGGCGACGCAGCGTGCGCTGGTGATGGGCCTTGCCATCGTCGCCGCCGGCCTGCTCGCGCGTGAACCACATCGCTTGGGCGCGGTGTCGCTCGCGGCGTTGGCGTTACTGCTGATTGATCCTGGGAATTCGCAGGACCTCGGCTTCCAACTCAGTTTGGCCGCGGTACTCGGCATCGTCACCCTCGGCACCGATCTGGTACACCTGCGCCAACAGTGGCTGCCGCTGACCGCGTGGCCGCTCGACCGGCCGACGTGGCGTGGGTTGTTGTTCAGTACGCGCACCACGCTTGATGGCTTGGCTATCGGCATCGCCGCGACTCTCGCGACCATGCCGATCATCGCCTGGCATTTCGGCACAGTGAATCCGTGGTCACCGCTGACGACGCTGCTCGCTACACCACCCACCACCGTGGCGTTGTGGATCGGACTTCCGTGCGTGACCCTCGCCGGCATCTGGCCGGACGGACCGTGGGAAGGTCTCTATGTCATCATCGACGCCAGCCTCGCCGCGCTGGTCGCGGTCGCGCAGTGGAGCGCCAGCCTGCCTGCGGCGATGCCGACGGTCGGCGCGCCGTCACCGTGGGTGTTGTTGATGTGGCCGCTGCTGTTTTTACCGCTGCGCGATTCCATCGACGTGGGCTTGCGGATCATCGCGCTGGGGATGTTGATGTGGGCGTGGTGATGTCACCCCGCTTTGGACGGATACCGTGGACTCACCTTGCCGCGAGTGAATGCAATGATCTCCGCAGTGGCCTCGTTTTTCGGCACCAGGGATATGATGCCGCTCTGATGCTTGAGCAGGAGCGCGTCGGGCGTGTCCTCGTACCACAGGTACTTGTTCCAAGAGGTGAACTCCACGTCGGGCTGGATGCGACTGCGCACACCCGTGTCGTCCGCCTCGACTTCGACGGTGAAGGTACTCGCGCTATCACGTACCTGCTGGATCCACTGCCGGCGCGCCACCAGAGCGAAAATTGCCGAGCACACGACCACCGGCACCAGGGCGAGCGAGAGGCGCATGCCATTGCCGAAGAACTCGTCGACTTGTTGGATGAGCAACCCAAGCAAGGCGTACATCGCCAGGTAGTGCAGGAAGTTCCCCCGCAGGTGATCAAAGGTGTCTACGCGCAGAATCTGCGCCCGCTCAGTGAACACCTTGGAGGAAGTGTACGTCGTCTTGATCATGATCACTCCGGTCGCGCTTGGTGTCTTCCTGACGGCCCTGCCCACCTTGCCGCCGTACCATTGAATGTCAGCGGCCTATCACTCCACACGCGGAGGGCGTGACGCATAACGAAACGAGGCGGTGGCATCGCCACCGCCTCATCAACTCAGCACATCCCCCAGGCTCACGCCCAGATTCAGTTATTCGTCGTGCCCTGGCCCGGCCCGTCGCCGCAGCAGTAGGGATCATAATTCTTGCTGTTCAGTCCGCCGTCGACTTTGACCGGTTGGGCGGTGACGTCGGTGCCAGCTCCGGTGGTCGAGCGCGGACGGCGGTCGGTGTCGGCGACCGGCTGGTAGAATGACTTCTGCGTTACGCCTGGGGCGTAGGGGCTGTTGCCGTAGACCGCGACCTTGGGGCCGGGCAACGCAACGTCGGGGCCGCTCAAGCGCATACGGTCGTCGGTGTCGGCAATCAGCAGGTTCTCGCCGCCGCCAGTGGAGCGGATGGCGTCCGGTTTGACCTGGACCTTGCCGATCGGTTTGAACTTCTGGTAGGGGTAGGTGCAGTCTTTGCGCGCTGGATGGGTGCCGTCGAGATCCGGCGGCGCGGCTGGCAGTTCGGTCTCTTCGCCGCTGCCCGAGAGGGCGAAGGCGGAGTCGATGTCGGTGGGGATATAGCGGGTCTGGTAGTACAGACCGTCGCCACAACCAACGAGGGCGAGCGCGGGCAGCAGGATCAGCAGGCGACGCATGGGTGGGATGCTCGGACGGGCGGGAGACCCCGGCAAAGGCTTTTTGTGGGGGGAGGGGTGGGTGTGTCGCTCGCGGAAGTCCGGAAGTCCGGAAGTCCGGGGTCCGGAAGTCGGATAGCAACTCTGGTGCGCAA
>JANPLC010000403.1:0-41235 GCA_031426335.1 Planctomycetota bacterium | reverse complement strand
CGCAGACTGAAGTCCGCGCCCCCAGGAAAACTCCTCCGCCTAATCGACGAGTGATCGAGCATTGGTGGCACGGAGGCCAATCCATGCGCCAACTCCTCATCGCCGGTTTGTGTCTCGGCGGCCTGTCAGCGGCCGACGTTACGTCGCTGACGCTCATCAATGCCGTCACCGATCAGCCGATCGCGGGCTACGATCCGATCCCGGCCGGGGCGACGCTGAACTTGGCGACGTTGCCGACGACGCAGCTCAATGTGCGCGCGAACACCAGCGGCACGCTGGGCAGCGTGCGTTTTGTGTGGAGTGGTGCTGAGGCCGGCGCTCAGAACGAAACCGCTGCGCCCTACGCGATGAAGAGTGACACCGGCGGTGACTACAAACCGTGGACGCCGGCAGTGGGAAATTACTCGCTGACGGCGACGCCCTACACTGGCGCGGGCGCCACCGGCAACATCGCGGGTGCGGTCCAAACCATCGCTTTCTCTGTCAGCAATAGCACGGGCGGCAGTGGTCAGGACGGAAACGGCAACGTGGTGGTCAGCGGCGAACTCAAACGCTGGCACAATATCGTGCTGACGCTCGACGGGCCATGGGCGGCAGAAAACGGCACGCCGAATCCTTTCACCGACCGACGCCTGGACGTGACGTTCACCAACGGTTCCACCACCTACGTGGTACCAGGATATTTTGCGGCCGATGGCAACGCGGGCGAAAGTTCAGCCGCCAACGGCACCAAGTGGCGCGCACATCTGGCACCTGACAAAACCGGCACGTGGACCTGGACGGTAGCGTTCCGCAGTGGCACCGATGTGGCGATGAATGGCGGCGGTACCACGCTGGCGCCGTACCACGGGAAAACTGGCAGTTTCACTGTGGTGGAGAGCGACAAGAGCGGGCGTGATTTCCGCGCCAAAGGTCGCCTCGCCTACGTCGGCGCGCGGTACCTGCGCCACCTCGGCAACAACGAATGGTTCGTCAAAGTTGGTCCGGACTCGCCAGAAAACTTGCTCGGCTACAGCGAGTTCGATGGCACCTATGACCACGAGAACGGCGCGCTCAAAAATTGGCAGCCCCATGTCGGTGACTGGGCGAACGGCGACCCGTCGTGGAAGGGAGGCAAGGGCAAGGGCCTGATCGGCGCGCTCAACTACCTCGCAGCCGAAGGGCAAAACGTCTTCAGCTTCCTGACCTACAATGCGGGCGGCGACGGCAAAGACGTGTGGCCGTTTGTCAGTCACACCGACCGCGTGCACTACGACTGCTCCAAGCTCGACCAATGGGGCACGGTGTTCAGCCATGCGCAACAACGCGGCCTGTACCTGCACTTCAAAACGCAGGAGACCGAGAACGACAACGGCACCTGGGGACTCGACGGCGGCGACACCGGGCGCGAACGCAAACTCTACTACCGCGAACTGATCGCCCGCTTCGGTCATCACTTGGCGCTGAATTGGAACCTGGGTGAAGAGACCACTCAGACCACGGCGCAGCAGCAGGCGATGGCGCAGTTCTTCGCGGCCAATGACCCTTACCGCCACCTCGTCGTGCTGCACACCTACCCTGGGGAGCAGGAGCAGCGTTATCGCCCGCTGCTGGGCAACGCCTCGGCACTGACCGGTGCGTCGATCCAGATCAACTGGGATGCGGTCCACGCTGAAACGCTGCAATGGATCAACGAATCCACCGCCGCCGGCAAGGTGTGGGTGGTGGCGAACGATGAGCAGGGCAGCGCCAACATCGGCATCCCGCCGGATGCGGGCTGGCCCGGTTACAGCGGTAACATTACGTCGGACCAAGTGCGCAAGGCGACCTTGTGGGGCAACCTCATGGCCGGTGGTGCCGGCGTGGAAAGTTACTTCGGTTACCAGACCGTCGAGACCGATCTGACCTTGCAGAACTTCCGTTCACGCGATCGCTGGTGGGACTACTGCCGCCATGCCAAGGGTTTCTTTGACCAGTACCTGCCGTTCAGCGAGATGACTTCGCGCAATGATCTGGTTGGAAACGCATCGAACAGCAATGCGCTGTACGGCTTCGCCAAACCCGGCGCAGTCTACGCGGTGTACTTGCCGAATGGCGGGACAACGAATCTGGATCTCAGCGGCGTCAGCGGTTCGTTTACCGTGCGCTGGTTCGATCCGCGTAACGGAGGCGCGCTCCGCAACGGTTCGGTCACCAGCATCAGTGGCGGCGGCCAACGCGCCCTGGGCACGGCGCCGGACAACACCACGCAGGATTGGGCGGTGCTGATCACCAGCAGCGGTGGTGGCGGTGGCAACGCCTTGCCGTCGGTGGCGCTCACGAGTCCAACTGCGAATCAACAGTTCACGCCCCCTGGCTCGATCCGCATCATCGCCAACGCCGCTGACAGCGATGGCAGCATCAGCAAAGTCGAGTTCCTCGCCAACGGCGCGCTCATCGCTACCGAGAGCGCTGCACCATACGACTGGACCTGGAGCAACGTCGCCGCGGGGACCTACGCCATCACGGCCAAGGCCTTCGACAACAGCGGCGCGACGACGACCAGTAGCGCGGTGACGGTGATCGTCGGCACCGCGCCAACGCAACCGTTCCCGCTGACACTGATCAATGCTGACAGCGATCAACCGCTCGCGGGCTTCGCGCCACTGCCGGACAACGCGATCATTTCATTGTCCGCGTTGCTGAATCCGCGTCTGAACATCCGCGCCGATGTCAGCGGCGTCGGCAGCGTCAAGTTCACCTGGACCGGCGCTGAAAACGGCACGCAGACCGAGAGCGCCGCGCCGTATGCCATGAAAGGCGACGTCAGCGGCAACTTCAACGCCTGGACGCCAACGCCTGGCGCGTACACGCTGACGGTTACCACCTACAGCGCAGCGAGTGCTGGCGGCAGCGTGCTGCAGACGCGCACGTCGAGTTTCACCATCACCGACCCTGCGCCGCTGACCGGCGGCGTCAGCGCGAGTCAGGCGTTGCCGGTACCGTGAGTGGTGTCGGCGCGGCTGGCGGAAGGTTTAGCAGCCGCGCGAACAGCGTCGCCTGATCTTGGGTGACCTGTGTTCCGTCACACCACAGATCCACCAGCGCCAACGGGCCCATGGGTAAACAGCACTTCGCCACCTGATCCGGACTGATGGTCCAACGCCCGGCGGTGCGATCGATGGGCCAGGTGATTCCGATGTAGACCTGATACACCAGTTCCGAACAGACGATGCGGTCCGCGGTTTCGACATCGAAGTTGAAGTCGTACGCCTTGCCCAGTTGGCGCAGGCTGCGGCGGATGATCGTGCGTCGTTCATCGTCGCTCAGGTCAGTCTGGCGCAGAACGCCCAGGTCATCGATGTTGAGGAAGGTCGCCAGCGGGCTGAGCTGCACGCCGTCGCGCAAGGCTTCCACCACGCCGTTGCCGGCACTGAGCGCGGCCGCGTGTTTCTGCACCAGCGGATCATCCCACAGGCCCAGTGCACGGAGCTCCGTTTCACCACCGACCCAAATCGCCACGTGGCCGTAGTGGCCTGGGATGAACTTGTCGGTCAGACGGAAGGGCGTTTTCTCCAGCAGGATGTCGCCCGGCTTGAGCCCAGCGTGAACCGTGGATTCGATCATCGCATCGCCGTGCAACTTGCCGCGTCGCGTCGCCACCAGCCCCACCGCATTGCCGAACCCTTTGGAGGTACTGCCCACCACGTTGTCGCCGAGCTCACGCAGATCGGAGGACAACAACGTGAATCCCGCCGGCACGGCTTGATGAAAGGGCAGGCGCCGGGTGGTAATCAGCAGGCGACCGCTTTGGCTTTCCGTAATGCGTGCACGCAGAAAAACGAGGTACGTATCCGTGCTGGTGGTCCACGCATCACCAGCGCGAGTCAGTTCACGCAGGCATAAATGCACGCGTGTGCGGCGGCCATACGACAGGTAGCTGCGCATCACCGCATCCACCTGATCGCCAGGCAGATCGAGGCCAGCGTCACCTTGATTGAGCGCGCGGCGGATCGGTTCGTGGCCGAGCACCAGATTGCAGTTGAGCAGAAAGGTGTCGTAAAGCGCGAGCGACGCGGCACCGGACAACGCGAGTCCCTGCAGGCGCAGCGTGGTGCTGGCCGCGGGTACCGCGTGTTCGGCGCAGGACTCCGCATCCACCTGTCGCCATTCCGCATGCCGTGCCGCCAGCGGCACCAGCGTGTGCACCGACGCGAGCACGTCGGCGAAGGTGCGGTTGAGGCGCTCGATATCGGCGCCGCTCAGGGCTTGGCCATCGGCAGTATTCGCCTGCGCGATCAGCACCGCATTGGCGAACGCGGTGCGGCGATTCACCAACTCCTGTTCATCAAAGGCGAAACGCACAATCTCCTGCGCGACGAGATCGTGCATGCCGGCGCTGGTCTTCGCCGCCGCCAGATCACGCCACAGGCCCGCGGCCTCGGCATCCTCATCGACCTCGGTGGCATCGCGGGAGCCGCAACTGCTGAGGAGTACGGCGCAGACCAAGGAAGTGATGATAAGCAGCAGGTGGCGGATGGTCATGCCGCTCAGTCGTAGGTACTCGGAAGCGCTTGTCACGAGAGGCGCGTGTCGTGTGCGCACCTCGTGTAGTTTACTCAGCGCCAGAAGAACCAGTACGTCGCCATGGTCAGCGGCACTGGAATGAGGTCCATCAACACGCCCCAGCCGGCGACCTTGGCGACTTTGTATTCACCGCTGGCGAACGCGATCGCTAGCGGTGGTGAACCGAGCGGTAAGACGAAGGACAGCCCGCAGGGGATTGCGACGGCAAGCACCAAGGCAATCTCGTTGCCTTGGAATCCCAGCGACGGCGCCGCAGCGAGTAACAGTGGCACCAACAACGTGACTACCGCCGGATTGGAGAACAGCTCGGTCAGGATGATGGTGAACAGCGCGATGGCACCGATGATCAGCAAAGGATCATGGCCGATGTTGGCGAAGGCGATGTGGCCGGCCCATACCGACGCACCGGTGTCCTGCAGAGCGGCGCACAGTGCGAGCGCACCGGCCTCCATGATCAGCAGGTCCCACGGCACGTGGCGTTCGACCTCGCTCCAGCGACCCAGACCGGTGCTGATCAGGACGGCCGCCGAGGCGAGTGCTACTGGTGCGAGGTACTTCACACCGAAGAACGCCCAAGCGGCAATGGTCAGCAGCAGGATCACCAGGACCGCTTGTTGGCGGGGACCGAAACGACCGAGATCGCGGCGACGTTCGGCCAACGCTTCACGCGCTCGTGAAACATCGGGCACATCGATGGGGAAGGCGATCTCCAGAATGATCGCGGCAAGGATGCCGAAGGGGATGGCGATCGGCAGGCTCATGGCCATCAGTTCGAAGAATCCAGGCACGGTGATGCCCTGGGCCTGAGCGATGCCCATGGCCAGCGCGATACGCGCGCCGCCCAGGTAGGTGACGATGCCGCCAATCGAAACGCCCCATGCCAACGCCAGGAACAAGCCGGCGACGTAGGTCGAACTCTGTCGTGGTCGACCCAGGGCATCGCGGATGCGCGCGATGACCGGGTACAACATCGCCGCGACGGCGTGTTCGGCGAGCAGGAAGCTCGCGAAGAATGCCACCCAAAAGACACCCTGACGCAGTTTGCGCGGACTGGTGCCGATCGCATTGAGCAGCCGCAGCGCCGCATGATCGACCACGTGCGAGGCCGTCAGTGCGCCAGCGATGAGGAAAATGCCGAGCAGGAAGAACACCACGCGATCGCCGAACCACGCCGACACCGTTGCTGGTGAACCGATGCCACCAGCGACCAGCGCGACGAACACGCCGAGGCCGGTGACCACCAGCGGCACCGCTTCGGTGACCCACAAGATCACAGCGGCCAGGAAGATCGCCAACGTCCGTGCGCCAAGGCGGCTGAGCCCGCCATCAGTCGCTTGCTCCGGCAGAGCGTTGCTCCAGATGAAACCGCCGACCAGGCCGGTGAGCACCAAGATCACCACCGCCACCTGCCAGCCACGTCGGGCAAGCAGCCAGCCACGGCTGGAGTCGACGTACTGCAACTTCAGCGGCTGAAGTGGATCGTTCACGCCATGGCTCATGCGGTCACCGATTTCACCCGCAGGGAACGGCGCATGGCGGCGTAGGCGCGATCAATGAACGACGGCAGGTACGGCTCGAAGCCCCACAAGGTTCGTGGAAATCCACGCACGCGACTATGCCACAGCCCGTGCGCACGCAGGTGGTCGCCACGTTCAGCGCGCAGCGCGAGAATCGGTTCGGTTGGCACCAGCGTACCCGCCGGGACATCGTCCTCGCCGCCCGGCAGTGGTCGGAACAAGGCGAGGTTGGGCACGATGCCCTCAGCGGTGAGTTTCGGCAACGCGGCAGACACATGTTCGAGCGGTTCGAGTCCGAGTAGCAGATCGGTCGACACCGCACCGCGCGGAAAGACGCTGGCGGCAGCGCGCAGACCGTTCATCAAACGGTCGTGGCTGACAAAGCGGCTCCGAATCGGCGCGACCTCTGCCGCAGCTGCGGCATCGAACGCCAGCAAATGGTAACTGATGGAGTCGCAGCCGGCGGCGTAGAGCTCAAGCGTCTGCAGCGGATCGGTTGGCGGTAACGCCGAGACCGACACCAGCGTTGGCAGCGCACGTTTAAGCGCACGGATATACGGCGATAGATCGGCGACACCGCCGTCATCACGCAGCAGGTGGCTGGCTTCCAAGTGCACGAGTCGTGCCCCGGCGTAGGCCCACGCGGCTTCGGCGCAGGCAACCACCTCATCGACCGTCCATTGGCCTTTCTGCAACGGACGCAGCGGCGGCAAACCCAGGAAACGCCGTGGGCGATCAAGTTGCACGCCATCACGCGCAGCAAAAGGCGCCATCACCAGCCAGCGACCATGCACCGCACCGATGTCGCCGCAGCTAACGCCGCTGTGCGTGCGTTGGTGACGGAAACGCGCGGTGTCAGGCGCCGTGACTGGCACCGTGCCGTGACGCGGATGACGTAGCTCCAACGCTCCGCCGTGGCCGAGCGCCAACACGTACGGCGACGTGCGCGCGTAACCCGGGGCGATGCAGACGTTGGTGCACCAGCCACCGGGCAGGATCAGGTCGATACCTTCCGAGGCATTGCTGTTACCAGTACTCGCCAAGGCCAAGTCGAACCCAGCGGCGATGACGTCCTCACCCAGGCGTACGCCTTGGTTAGTCAGGTCCAGTCGCAGGGCCGCGACCTCTGCCGCAGCCGCAGGAGCAGGCATCGTTCAACCGCCAGCGATGGCCGGCACGATGTCGATCAACTCGCCATCCTTCACCGCGGTCTTCTGACCGTCGAGAAAACGGATGTCCTCTTCTCCGACGAACACATTGACGAAGCGACGGAGCTTGCCGGTCTCGTCGCACAGCCGCGCTTTGATGCCGGGATGCGCTGCTTCGACCGCCGCCAGGGCCTCATCGATGGTGGTGGCCATGACTTGGATGGTCTCTTGGCCGCCAGTGAGGTTGCGCAGGACACTGGGAATGCGGATGGATACAGCCATGGCGAGGCTCCTTCACGAACGGGCGCGGATGATGGTGGCGTGGTGGGGGAAGAAAAGGGGCGAGGGGCGGGGAAGAAAAGAGGGGCTAGGGGCTAGGGGCGGAAGAAAAGGGGCTAGGGGTTAGGGGCTAGGGTCTGGTGATCACGTCGAACGTGATCACGTCATTGTCGGTGGGAACACGATCCCAGTTCTGCCGACTCTGCTCGTCAGCAACGCAGGCACACAACCCTAGCCCCTAACCCCTAGCCCCTGTCTTCTGTCCCCTTCTTCCGCCCCTAACCCCTAGCCCCTAGCCCCTGGCCCTGGCGTTCTCTATCTTCCCACGCATGCAGGTTGGCCCCGATCAGCTCTTCCTGGTGATGTTCGGCCTCATCGGCGGGTTGATGATCTTCGCGCTGCTGCTGTTGCTGGGCACGCGCGTGGTGAAATGGCTGAACCTGCCGCAGGACTTGCCCGAAGGCCCACGGTTCGAGCCGCCCCCGCCACCATCGGTAGCGACTGGCGATCGCACGGCCGCTGCGGTGGCTGCGGCAGCCCAGGCGCGACTGGCGACCATCTATGCCGAGGCCCATGCGGTGATGATTGCCGCGGCGCAGTGCCAGGACTTGCACCAGCAGGTGAGAGCAGCCGGCGCGGTCGAACCCTATGCCGCAGCGGCGCAGATCACCGAGCAGTGCTCCGCCACAGTGGCCACCAGTGCCAAGGTGGTCGAGGAGTCGCTCGCCAACTTCGACCGCCGCGTGCGGGCGGAACGTGCCGCGATCAGTGCTGCGGACCTTGAGGTCCTGCGCAAGGAATTGGCCGGCCATACGCTGACCGTTCAAGGCGCGCTGACCCAGGCGCGTGTCGCGGTTGCACCGCTGCCCGATGGCGGCAATCGCCGGCTCATCATGTTGGTGGTCATGCTGGTGGTGATGATTGCCTGGGTCATCGCCATGCAGGTCCTACTCAAGAAATAGGACCGCTATGGCCCTGGTGCTCGAATCCGCCCTGCGACTGCAACCAGAAACCGTGCGCCGGTTTCTTGATGCGGCCGTAGTCGCCGATCAGCCGACCACCGATGCGCTGGTCGCTGCCGGCGTACCCCATTACGAGGCGACGCTCTACTGCCGTCGCCTGCAGTCGGCGGGCGAACTGGTTGCCGGAGCATGGGATGACGTGGCGCGCGACGGCTACCGTCGGCTGTTGGCGCCGCCCGCCGAGCCGCCGCGTAAACTCGAGCGGCTGCACGAGGGCGATCGCCCGCGGGAAAAAGCCCTGCACAGCGGCATTGGGGCGCTGAGCGATACCGAACTGCTGGCGCTGCTGCTGCGCACTGGCGGCGACGAAGGCGTCCTGGAGTTCGCCGATCGCTTGCTGCTCGAACACGACGGCCTGCTCGGCCTGTCACGCCGCGAGATCGACACGCTGCTGGAATCCCGCGGCGTCGGCCCGGCCAAGGCCACCGAGCTGGCGGCGGCCTTCGAACTCGCCAACCGCGTCGCGACGGCAACGCGTCGGCGTGAACGGCCGAAGCTGGCCTCGCCGGAAGCGGCAGTCGAACACCTGCGTGAACTGGTGCTGCTCGACCACGAACGGTTCTGGTGCCTGCCGCTGGATCCGCGCAGCGGCCTCATCGGCGAACCACGGCAGATATCACAGGGTGATGTCGACGGCACCGACGCCGGCCCACGCGCTTTTTTCCGCACGGCGCTGACCGCGGGGGCGACCTCGTGTATCGCGGTGCACAACCATCCCACCGGTGATCCGTCCGCCTCACCGGCGGATCTGGCGGTGACCGTGCGGCTGGTTGCCGCCGGCCGCACGCTCGATGTGCGCTTGGTCGATCACCTGATCATCGGCGACCAGGGACGCTTCGTCAGCATCCGGCGGAATCATCCGGAGTGTTTCCGCTGATCTCTGGCGATGGATGGCTTGGTGCTGGTCTGTCGCCGCTCGCGTGCCGCGGTCGCCAGCATCCAATCGAGTGTCCGGTCACTTTTCGGATTGCTTGGCTTTTGGCATATGACCTGCACCGACCGTCCAGGTGGGAACGCCATATTCGTACGGGCCAATATCCGGCAGATCGACCAGCTGGTCGTCGTACGGAGGGACACTCAGACCTTTGTCGATCGCCTCGCTGGCGGTCTTCGTGAGTTGATAATTGCGCAAGGACAAGTTTGCGTTCGTTGCATCAACGAAGAGCGCATCGCTGGCCAGGATGTTGTTGCTGAGGACCGCTTTGCCGAGGACCTTGTCCACCGAGCCGTTCCATCCGCCCGAGAACACGCCACCCGACCAGATGTTGTTGCGGATGATGCTGCCTTCGCTGGAGTCGGCACCGGTTGCGAGTCCGGCCCCCATGTTCTCTTTGAACTTGGCATCGGAGATGGCGACGTTGTTCAGCACCCAGATGTTCTGCGCACCCCGCTTCGGGTCCCAGTTGATATTGATGGGGCTGGTCACGTTGTAGACCACGTTGTGGTCGATGATGCCGTGCGAGGCGAAATCGAAGTAGATGCCGTACTTGCGATGGCCCTGCAGGTTGTAGATCACGTTGTGGTCGATGCGGACGTAGTGGTGGTTCGAACCGAGCGAATCGATCGCCGCCGAATCGAAGCAGCGCAGCATCACGTCGTGGATCAGGTTGTGGTGGATGCGCGCGCGGGTGTCCTCGGGCTTCTTCGTACTATTGGTCAGCGCGCGGTAATTCACGCCCTGCTGCGGCGAGTGCGACAGCGTGTTGTAGCCGAATTCATGGTCCTCGCTGACCGCCGCCCCATTGCCCGGATCGTAGGTCTTGCCGAAGTTCACCATGCCGGCCTCGCTCACGCTCAGGTTCAGGTCGCGGAAGACGCTGTTGAGGACCTTCCCATTCCGTCCCATCAGGCAGAGGCCGGATCCGGCGCTGTTGCGGAGGTCTCCGTTCATGAAGGTGATGTTCGTGCCACTGAGGATGAGCCCCGACTTCTGCTGCCACTGCATCTGATAATTACCGCTCTGGTCGGTAAAGTGCGAGATGTACTGGGCTTTCATCGAGTCGATGAGGATATGGCTGGCAGCAGCCACACCCCCTGGGTTCACATTCCGATTGGCGGCAAGATCGTCGGTGGTCAGCGCCGTGGCGAACAACCCGATGCCGCGCAGCGTCAGATGACTGTCCCCATCGAAATTGAATCCGTAGGTGCGCCGTTTGGTTTCGATCGATCCGGGAGCGGGCCGCTCGCCGGTGGGAGTGCGGACATAGACCTGCTGATTCGCTGCATCGATGAACCATTCGCCGCGATCAATGCCCGTGTGGATACCTTGGTTCGCGCTCATCCCCGCCAGCGTGGGCTGGAAAAGATAGAACTCGGTGCCTTTACCAATGCTCCAAGCCCCGTCGCCGCCGCGCGTGTCGATGTTTTTCACCGTGATACGACCGGGCTCGGCCGACACCACCGTTCCCGTCTGGCCCTGGCCATCAGTCCCGTTGCGCGCCAGGTTCACCCAGATCTTCGCTCCGACCCAGCGGCTCGCAGGTTCCTGGAAGTCCGCTTTATGGAACGTCGCCAGATCGTTGTCCTTGAGCCCAGGTTTGCTCTTGGAGAAGGTCACTGAATCAGCGAGTGCGACCGTCGGAAGAACCGGATCAAGGCTGGTCTGGTTCGGCCAGCGAACCAGTTCCATCATCAGCCCTTTATGAAAGATTTGATTGGAGTCGTAGTCGGCGTTTTCGTTCTCGAAGTGGTATTTCCACGGCATCGCAGCGCGGTACACCTCGTTGCCGACCAGCGTCCATTCGCCGTCGAGCACGTCGGCGCCGCTCACGGTCACCACTTCATTCTTATAATTCTGCAGGGTAATCGGCGCCGTGGGCGTACCCGAGCGTGCGGTGGTGACGGTTTCACGGTAGACACCACTACGGATGAGAATCTTGGAGCCCGGCATGGCCAGGTTCACCGCCTGCTGAATGGTCTTCAGCGGTGCATCGATGGAGGTGCCGGGGTTGGTGTCCTTACCGTTGGGCGAAACGTAGTAGGTGGACTTCGCTCCTCCCGCGTCTGCGGCGACGTTTGGCTTTGGGGCGACTGGTGGCTGGACACCGGGTTCCTGGGCCTGGACGGCAGTGACCACGAGGGCGACAGCGATGAACGACAAGTAGTGTTTCGTCATTTTGGTCTCAGGGATGTGAAGGTGAGCTTGAACACGCGGTCGGCGCCAACTGAGGGGCTCTCCGTCGCAGATGATTGGTTGGGCATGCACGCGTCGCTCATTCGATGCGATACAGGTGCATCTTGGTCCGCACGATCAGCGATTTTCCCGCGACCGCGGGGCTGGCCATACAACCCGCGTCCAGGGTATTGGTGGCGAGCACGCTGAAGGTCGCACCGGCTTGCACCACCGTTCCCTTGCCGCGGGCGTCGAAGAAATACAGCCGCCCATCGGCCAGGATGGGCGAAGCAGCGAAATCGGAACCGACGCGCTCCTTGTAGATCTCCTTGCCGGTGGCGACATCGAGACACAGCAGGATGCCGCTGTCATTGACGGCATAGAGGCGGCCGTCGGTCAGGATCGGCGAGGGCTGCGAGAGGCTGGAGAATTTCAGCTTCCACTCGACATGGCTGGCGGTGACGTCGCCGCTCGCGCCGCCCAGGCGGATGCCCCACAAGTGCGCGTTGGCGAAAGCGGTATTGAGGATCAGCATCTTCCCATCGGTGACCGGCATGGTGGCGTTGGAAAAACCAGTGAAGTCGACGTGCCACACTTCTTTGCCGGTGAGTGGATCGTGCGCGTATAGGCGTTCCGCACCGATGGAGATGGCTTGGTCCTGACCATCGACGGAGACCACCAGCGGCGTGCTGAAACTTTTCCGCAGTGAGGCTGAGACCTTGGCCAAGCGCTCGACCGCGGAGCGCTCGCTTCGCCAGCGCACGGTGCCGGTGTTGGCATCGAGCGCGACCCCGTACTGCGCATCGATGCCGTCACAGCTCAGCAGCAGCTCATCACGGTACAGGGTTGGCGAACCACCGGCGCCGACCTCGTGATCGACCTTGAGGTCGCGATTGGCCCACCGGGTCTTGCCGTCAGCGATGTTCAGGCACGCAGTGCCCATGCTGCCGAAGTGCACAAACAGCCGGTCACCCTGCACCACCGGTGTCGGCGAGGCGTGCGTGTTGCGCGCGTGTTTCTCCGGCACCACGTTGTTGGTGAAGACCTCGACGTCCCACACCACGTGGCCACTAGCGAGATCGATGCGGTAGGCGTGCAGCGAGCGGCCGTCGTCGAGCGCTGCGGTGAGGTAGATCGCATCAGTACCGACCACCGGAGACGACCAGCCTTCACCGGCGATAGGCGTCTTCCAAACGACGTGCTTCTGCTCGCTCCAGGTCACGGGCAGACCCTTGGCCTCGGAAATGCCCTGAGCCGTCGGACCCCGCATCTGCGGCCAAGCATCAGCAGCAGCGAGTGCGCACTGGCAGCCTAGGGCGGTGAGCAGTGCGGGCGTCAGGAACAACAGGGTACGGAGCATAAGTGGTGATTTCCCGTGGTTCATCAGCTGACCAGTGGCTTCGGGGGCGGGCGACGGACACGTCATCCCCACTCCAACCCGCACCATCGCCGATCAGCGCGGCGCAATACGGATGCGTCGGTATTCCATCTGCCCGCGGTCGGCTTCCAGGCCGATCGGACCATTCATGGGCACCTTCATCTGGGCCTCCAGCACTTCGCCATTGCAGGTGCAGTGCGCGATGGTGCCAGTCACCACGACGATGATCTCGTTCCAGTCCTGCGGCTTGTAGGCCTTGAGATCCTTGAACGGACCGGCCACCAGGTAGTCGCGGCACTGCAGTTGCATACCGCGGATGAAGATGCCGCTGTCGGCGTTGACCGAGGCGCGGAATTCGAGCTTCAGGGTGAAGTCCGTCGGGAACATGCGCAGCGTCCACAGCTGGCGCAGGTGCGGTCCTTTGCCAACGACCTCGGGGTTCACTACCAGCATGCCATCCTTCGCGCTGTAGCGTCCGTCGGTAGCATCGGTCGCGGTGGCGAGGTCTGGTTCTCCTTTGTAGTGCCAGCCACTGAGATCCGTGCCGGTGATAAGGGACGTGAAGCCCGGCTCCGGCATCCATGCGCGATCGTCGGCGATGACTGGCTGCGGCGCTGGAGCGTCGCCTCCCACCGCTTCACCCGCAGTCAGGAACCCATGAGGGAAACCGGCGAGCCCAAGGGTGAACGCCGTGACAACTGCCAAAATTCCACGTGGGATGAGCGACATACGGAAGACTCCTGCTACGGTGGTCGACGTGGCTTTCGCCCAGCGGACGTCCGCTGAAACGGTGCCCGCATTCTACCAAGCGCTGAACTCGTTCGCTTGTTGCTGGTCGCCAAACTTTGGTAAATTCCTGCCATGACGGCTTCCGCCATTCAGCGCCGATTTATCGCCCAGATGGCGGATCCGTACGCCGTCTCGCTGCTTTTCGAACACCTGCCGGGGGTGTTCTTCTTGGTCAAAGACCTCGCTGGTCGTTTTATCGCCGCCAACACCGCCACACGCGAACGCCTCGGGGCATTCGATGCGGAGCGTTTTGTCGGTACCACGGACGCCGATTACCTCGCGAGCGACGTGGTCCAGAATTTCCGCCAGGATGACGCTACGGTGATCAAGAGCGGCAAACCCCTGCTGAACCGGCTCGAAGCCTGGAACGATGAGCAAGGCCAGTTGCAATGGTTCCTCACCAACAAATTGCCCGTCGTGGGGAAAAACGGCACCTGCATCGGGGTCATGGCGATCATCCGTCGCTACGACGGACAGCGCACCCAGCACCCCATTAAGGAAGCGGCTGAGGCCGTCGCATTTGTGCGCGCACACCGGGGTCGTGCACTTACCACTGCGGATCTCGCAAAGGCCGTTGGCGTGTCTGAACGGAACCTCCATCGCATCCTACAAAAGGCGATGGGCGTCACCCCGCATGAATTGATGCTGCGTTTGCGCATCGAAGCCGCCGGTGAGCAACTCGCCACTTCCGATCTGACGATCGCCACGATCGCAGTTGATAACGGCTTCTGTGATCAGAGCGCATTCACCAAACATTTCCGTACGCGCACTGGGCTCACCCCCAGAGCATTTCGTAAACGCCATCAGAGTTGAGGCGCGAGGCCGGAGAAACTGGTGGGTGCTCATCGCAAAGCCAAGCAGCGAGAACAGGGGCAGCGTGATGCCGGCGCCGGATCACCGGTGTCAAGATTCCTGCCCGGCGATCGAAACAGGGATTTTTCAACACGAAGGCACGAAGTCACGAAGAACAGCAGTATCCAGTAGAGTTCGAGCGTCACCTGCGAGTCACCAAACTGGTGAACCCTGTTTGTCTGCATCCCTTTGTGTCTTCGTGCCTTCGTGTTGAAAAATCGGTTCGTCTGGCGGATATAGGATAAACGATAAACACTTCACTGGTTCTCTGCTGTGATGACGCACACAGAGGTCCTGGTGGACTAGTTGCCCTTCCGTCATGGCGAGAGCAGACCACCGGTGACTGTTGAGGCAGACCACCTGGCCCCGAACGTCAAGGCATGAGACGCCTAGCGATCAACGGCCTGAGAAATAACCACGATGTGTTGCGGCAGCGCAAATCCTGACAGCAGGTCGCCGGTCACGAGCTTTTCGATGCCGCCAGCTTCCAGCGTCAGACTCGCTTTGACGGTGGCGGCCTTGTCCACCGCGGCGGCGTCGTATTCCCAGGTGCAGACCAGATCGCCCTGCTGGTTGGGTTTGGGATTGCCGGCGCGCAACTGGCGGAGGAAGCCCCAGTCGCCAGCTAGGTCGTCGCTGTGGCGCCATTGTCCGGCGGCGGTCTGTAGCGAGATCTTCGCGCCGTAAGGATCGCCACGACGGATTTCAGCGATGTAACGTGCGTCGGGGCGTTCATACAAGGTGTTGGTCTTGGCGCCGAACTGCATGCGTAGATCGCGCACATGCTCACGTTGCTGCATGCGGTAGGTGAAACGCAGGTGCAGGGCTTCCGAGTTGCTGGCGAAGAACAGGGCACGGATGTCATGCGCGGCGCGCAGCATGCGCTCGCTCTCGTCGCTTAAGGTCACCATCGGTCGCCCCAGGATGGTCAGGCCGCGTAGCGTCTCGATCTGGGCCAGCACCGACCACACGGTGCCGTTGGTGGGATTGAAAAACGCTTCGAACTCCGTCATCGGTACGTCGTCGCTTGCGTCCACGGCGAAGGGGAAGCGCTGGGCGAAGCGGGTGGTGA
The DNA here is from genome assembly GCA_031426335.1 of Planctomycetota bacterium. Classification (GTDB taxonomy): domain Bacteria; phylum Planctomycetota; class UBA11346; order UBA11346; family UBA11346; genus BOG-1363. Next base: position 25,521 of record JANPLC010000403.1, on the reverse strand, counting down.
ACGTCTGATGGACCTGTTGCGACCAGATGAGATCCAGGTCGCGGGCGAGCTGCTTATCGAGGTCGGCAAACAGGCTGCGTAGAATCGCATCAAATCCCTGATGAATGGCGGCGCGGTTCTGCGATGGCTGGATGGTGGTCAGCTGATCGCCGATGTGCGCCGAGACCGCGTTGAAGCGGGCCGCCAGGATCCGCAGCCGTTCGATGTCGCTGAGGCGTTTGCCACCGTCGGGCTGCAGGTAAGCGAGGGCGTCCTGGCGCAGTCCCACCAGCGCCTTCAGGCAGGGGGCGACCCACGTCGAGTCCGGACTGCGGATGGTCGCCGTCGCCGGACCGGTGATGGTCAGGGACAACTGGTCGAGCGCCCTGGTGATGAACCGCGGATAGGGAGAATCCGGCCCGCAGATGCGTTCGATCTGGCCAGGGACATCGCGGAAGTCACGGACCTGGGCAGCGCGCACGCTGGTGATGAAACCAAGCCACTGCTGGTTGTGGTCGGCGACGTAACGCTCGCGCAGTCGCCGCACGATGGTGGCTCGTTCATGTGGCATGTTCAGTCGGGTCAGAGTTTTCGCCAACGTCGTCGCCGCGTCTTCGATGGCCTGCGAAACGGTCGATTCCCAGGCGTCCTGGCTGTAGAGCAGGCTGACCGGGCCGCTGGTGGTCAGCGGGCTGTGGGCGGGATCGCCCAGCAGGGTCGCCGGCAGGACGACCCCGAATTCAGGCGTGTGCTCGCGGATGATCTGGTCGTAGGCCTGTTGCATCCAGACACGCTCAGCGAACTCGCGAGTCAGCGACTCGACCAGGGCAAGATCGGCATCGATGCGCAGATGACCGGCAGGAATCAGCACGTTGGCGCACAGTTCCAGCTGGCGTTGGGCCAAGGCCTCCAGGCGGTATTCGCTGGTGGCGCCGGCGGGTTCCAGGGCGCGGAACCAGCGACGCTTGGCGCTGAGCGCGTGGATGATCACCTCGGGCTGTGGCTCCAGCAGACCGCCGAGCATCTGGTAGGCCCGGAAGAGGTCGTAGGGGTCATCCTTCGTGGCCTGGGGAAAGGTAGTCTGCTCGCGCACGGCGGACAGATCAGCACGGACGGTCGCGATGCAGTCATCAAGCAGCAGTGGGCGCAGACTGCGCACGTAGCGCGTGGCGCAGGACGTGCCGGCCGCACCAAGGTGGGAGCCGTGGGCTTGGAGCGCGTGGGCCAACGCGGTGCCGAGCTGATCCAGGGCGAGCAGGCGCGTGGTCGCATCCGCAGGGCGGGTGCGTTCGTGTTCCACCAGCGCTGCGTACGGTTGACGCAGATCATCGACCACCCGCGTCCCGCGATGAGCCGACCAGCCGACCCAGGCGGAGAACAGCAGGGCTGCCAGCGGCGCGACCGTCAGGCACGCCACCCGCAGCGCCCGCCAACGTTGTTGCGCGCTCGCAGTGGCGACCGCCAGCGCGGAATCCGGCAGGATGATGCGGGCGAATACATCGCGGATGAACAGCGCGTTGGCGGATTCCTCGGCTGTTCCGACGGACTTGAGGGCTTCGCTGGGTTTCACCGTCGCCGAGGCCGGCCCCAGAAACAGGCTCTTGGGTGGCACGCTGGGATCGACCGGCGTCGTGAGGTTCGCTGCGGGTTTCACCGCCATCGCACTGGTGAAATACAGGCCACGAAAACCTGGGCGATTCCCCGCTGCTGGCCGCATCGCGCTGGCCAGGTAGTCGCTGAGATACGGCAGTGCTGCGCGCAGCTGCGCCGGGAATTGTATGAGCTTGCGTTTGGCAGCCTCGGTGGGTGCGGCGACCAACGCCGCAAGGCGGCGATCGGCCAGACTGGTCAACAGCCGTTCGTACTCGGCGATCATGCCCTGCAGGGGATCCGCCGTAGCCGGCCAGGGCATGGTCAGGCCCAGCACCTGAGCCCGTTCGCTGCGCTCGGAGTGGGCGAAGAATTCCTTGAAGCCACCCAGCAGATCTGCCTTAGTGACGACGACGTAGGTCGGCACGATCGCACCGGTGATGTCGTTCACGTCCTGCAGGCGTTCACGCATCAGGTTGGCTTCAATCGCCGCGGCTGCGGGACCGCTGCGCAGCTGCTCCGCCAACGGCTTGAAGATGAGCACGCCCTGCAGCGGCAGGTGGTGACCACGTTCACGGGTGAGCAGCTGCAGCAGGGTGCGCCATTCGCTGCGGGCCGCGGGATCACTGACGTAGCGCCCGGAGACCTCGACAAACACCGCATGCTGGTTGTGCCAGAGAGTAAAACACGTGGTGCTCGGCAGCTGCTCAGGCGCGCTGTCGGCGATTGGACACAGCCGCAGTCCGGCATTGATCAGCACGGAGCTTTTTCCCGCGCCGGTGGGCCCGATCACCAGATGCCAGGACCGGCGCTTTCCGCTGACCTGGTCGTCAGCGGCACGCAGCACCGCCAGGGAGGCCTGCCAGTGGTGGCGCAGGTCTTGCAGGCGAGCGGCATCATCGGGTGTGGTGGTGGTCATCAGCGCACCGGGAAATCATGGGTGAAGCGCGCGATCACTCCCGCCGACCAACTGGAGGTCCCCCACCACCACAACAACGTGAACAGCGCCAGGATCAGCGGCACGGCCCACAGCGGCAACCGGCACCAGCGCCCTGGGTGCGGGATTTGGGGCGAACTGCCACGTGGTTCCCAGGCCGGCGAAAGCGGGGCGTTGGCGCCACTGCGGGCGTTGCGGATCTCCTTGGCAAGGTCATCCAGCAGCTGCCGGACGGTGTCGCCGTGCGCGGGATCGCGGTACCGGCCGCGGAAGCCGAGTCCCAGGCAGAGGTGGAGGACCTCAATGACATCAGCGCCGTCGGCGTTCGCTGGCGGACGGCAGCGGGCAAGGCGGTCGAAGAAAACCTCGCTGGCATTGCGCGTGCTGAACAACTGTTGTTGCAGGGTCGCGCTGGACCACGCGGCGGCGATCGGCGCATCCACGGCCATCACGCGTTCATCGATCAGCGACACCAACGCAAAACGCGCGGCATCCATCTGTTCGCTGGCATACCCGGCGCGCACACCGCGCGCCTGGAACTCGGTGAGCAGATCCAAGAAGCGCAGGCGCAGGCCTTCGTCGTCGACCGGTGGGATGGGCGTGAGCGAGCCGACCAGTTTGATCAGATCCGTGGCAAGATCGACGAGGTGCCCAGCGTGCATGTCAGTACGTGCCGCTCAGCCGCGTGCCTAGGTGTGCTGCGTGCCCGGTCGCTGGTGGGCGCGGGGGCATCGCGTCGCTGGTCGCGGAAAATGGTGTCCGGTGCATCGGCGCGGGATGCTAGGGAGCACTCCCGATGCGCCAAGTACCGGAACCCTGGACAGTTCGCCCGCGTCAGACGCCGGTATCGGCGTCGCCCGCGCGGGCGCTCCAACGCCTGGAGCCACCGTCGATGAGCGCGCCCACCACCAGCGGTGTCCAATGGTCGGCCGCGGTTTTGCGCCAGGACCAGTGGCTGCCGTTCCAGCCGATCCACACGCTGATGCCCTGCGCACAGCCGGGCAGGATGATATCCGCGCCCGGCCCACCGAGGGACACGTCCTCACGGACCAAGGCATATGCCAAACCAGGGCGGTTCTTGGGCCGCGTCAGGACCACGGCCGCACAACCGTTGGCGGCGGTGCGGCTGGGCACGGCACGGGCACGCAGGGTTATCACCTGTGCGACCTCCAGCATGTGGTCGAGCCCAGGGGCCATGGTGACCGCGCGACCAGCGACCAGGGCCTCGCCATCCATGGCGGTGCCGTTGGCGCTGCTGAGATCCTGCACCAGGACACCGCCGGCCTGGTCGAGCGAGATGACCAGGTGTTGGCGGCTGATGCGCATGCAATCGGAACGGTGTTTTTCTTCCGGATAATTGCGCAGACAGAGGTCGACGCTGGCATCCATCAGCTTGCCCAGCGTCAGTCGTGGGCGGGCATACAGCGCGATGGTGGTGTCGTGATCGGTGAGCACCAACCACGTGCCCAGTGCCGCGGCCAGGGCGTTGGCCTGCGGTGCTGCCGGTGCCGGCGACGTGGGCGCAGATGTCTGTGGCGCAGGGAATGGTGCCAGCGGAGTCAACGGCGACAGAACATCCGGTGCCGCGGGCGGGACGTGCACGCTGGGCGCGGTGACCGCGGCCGTCGGCCCTGTCGAAACGGCAGCCTGAGCGGCAGGTGCTGGATTCACCACCAGCCCCGCGGCTACCGCAGGGACATCGATGGTCTTCAGGTCCACCGTCGGCAGACGGCTGCTGGCGGACGCCGGCCGGGGCGGCAGCGGCACGCGAGTGTCAGGAGCGACGCCGAGCGCGGCCAACGCCGCCAGCAGGTCGCGGCGCAGTTCCGCCGGGCTGGCGTAACGCGCGTCGCGGTTCTTGCGCAGGCAGCGCTCGACGATGGCCACCGTGGCGGCGCTGATGTCGCTGCGCAACGAGCTGAGGACCGGCGGCGGCACTGAGCAATGGCCGCGCATCATGTCCTGCACACTGCCGGTGAACGGCGGCGTGCCGGTGAGCGCCTGGAACAACACGCAACCGAGCGCGTACAAGTCGGTGCGGATGTCGAGATCGGATCGGCCCTCGATCTGTTCCGGCGACATGCAGGACGGACTGCCGATGATGCTGCCCGCGATGGTCAACTGCGTGCGGTTCTCGCGCGTGCTGCGCGCAAAACCAAAGTCGGCGAGTTTCGCTCCGCCGTCGGGATTGAGGAAAATATTGCCGGCCTTGATGTCGCGGTGCACCAGGTTCAAGCGATGGCTGGCCTCCAGACCTGCGGCGACCTGCTCCACCAACGACAGGGCGAGTGCTTCGGACAGGCGACCATGCAAAGTGATCAGATCGAACAGATCGCCGCTGCCATGGTAGTCCAACACCATGAACAGATGGCCACTGCGCGTCAGTCCGTGATCCCGGCAGCGGACGATGTTGGGATGTTGGAGCTGACGCGTGATGCGCGATTCACGCTCGATCCGCCGCTGCATCGCCGACCCAGGCGATGGCTCTCCGCCGGTGCCCCCCGAGCCGGTATCCAGCCACACCGTCCCGTCCTCGTCCACCTCGACCGCACCGATCGGCACGGCGAAATCCCCGCGCATGGTTTTGATCACCACCAGATCGCCGCTTTGCGCATCGCGCGCCAGCCAGATATCGCCCATGCCACCGGTCGCCAAATGGGCGAGGGGGCGATGCGGTTTGTAGTCATCCCACATCTGCGCATCCGGCAGCAGGCGACGCAGGCGCGGCAGGTTCTCACCCGCCAGTTCTGTATGCGCGGACAACCACCCATCGATCTCTAACGGCGTAGTGGGATTCACCGCCGCCAACGCATCGTGCAACCGCACCGCCAGCGCACTGTCGATCAGGCGGTGGCGTCGCGCAGCATTAAGGAAGGCCTCGACCGGAAGGTGAGCAGACATGCGGGCGGGGAGAATGAACAGCTCCGCGCCGTCAGCAACAGGCAGACAGACGCGGTGCCTTACCTTGCGGATCGGTGGATGAGTCCCAGGGTGAGCCGCCCATGTGGGATCAGGTCTTGACCAATCTGCGATTCGACGGGCGCAGCACGCAGGTGCTGTGGACGACTCGGCAGCTCCCGCCGAATTTCCTGTGGCTTCCCTGGCTCAGGGTCGAGCCGGTGACCACAAGGCGCTTGTACCGTCAGTTGGAGCACCATCACCCGTTGGGCGGCAGCTATTGGGTTGATCAATTGTTCGGCCTCTGCGGCATGCATGCCGTGGCGAATCACGTGCAGCCGGCGCAGCGCCTGGACATCGTACGTCAGTGGATCGACCAGGGCCGCATCACCGCGTGGCGCGAAGCGCCGCCGTTCACCGGGCCGTCCGCTGGCGATCAGCCAGTAGACAACGCAGTGTTGGCGCCGCTGTACCGGGAGTACGCCAAGCAGATCGGCATGGATTCGGGGACGGTGGTGGCGCCGCCGCTTGGTGGCTCAGGCCCCAAGCCGATCATTCCGGCAGTGGCTGCGGTGCCGCCGTCAGAGCAGGGGAATGCGCTACCGAATGCCGTCAATGAATCGTGTCCGGCGGACAATTGGCGGTCGGAAAACCATATTACGGCGAAGCCGGAGGTGATTGCGTGGTTGAGAGACCCGAAGAAGGAAGGGCGGACTTTGGCTGGGAAGCAGGATGAGGTGCTTGGTGTCAATGGCGGAGGGGGATTTCTAAAATCAACGACACGGATCTCACAATTGAAGAAGGGGGACATCGTTTTTCGTTACTACGATGCTCCAGGGAAAGTCAGTAACGCAGGCGGTTGGTGGACGACTCAATTGGTGGCGGGTGATCCGCGTCAGACTCTCGCCCTTCCACCTGCGGATGCGAAATCCTCAAATTCAGCTCGATCAATGGTAAGAGCCCAAATCGGGGACAACATCACGGTATTGACCGGGTTGGGGGCTCCGAATCCTAAGCACCGTCCCAGGAGCCACGCACGTGAACGAATCGCCATACCTTCCTGTGAACCGGGAGACCTTCTACCTGGTTCTTCGTCGTGTGATGCCTGAAACGTGGTCGCAGATTCAGCTGCTGGAAAAAGATCGGACGAGATCTCTATTTTACTTAAATCCAGACGTGCCCTTCCTGGATATGAAGTTCATCCTGACATGCTACTTGGAGCTTCTAATCGAAATTGCGGAACTGAAAACGGCAGGCACTTCTTTGCCAGCCATCCGCCGAAGTGAGAAGTTTCTTGGGCAGGTATTCTCGGATGCCTGGTCAGAGTTCGGCAATCGGGTCCCGCTGATGAACACCATAACAGAATTGGATAGTTACTGGTATCATAATGGGAACGACTGGGATGTTCCGCCAGATGGCGTTTTCGACGAGGCATCCCGGGGCGTGGTGGCGGAATTCGTGCCGTGGTCGAAGCAGTATCTCGCCGCTCGTCTTGCGCGTATCGAAGCACACCAAAAGCAGAAGCGAGCAGAGGCCCGCGCTCGCCTGCCACCGAGTCGGATGCTCCCTCATGATCCAGACCCGGAATCGGTAAATACCTACCACCAATACTCACGCGACGAACTGGCCAAGTGGCAGCCACGTCTTCCCGGCACTGATGGCCTGGGCAATCCCACGGTGGAAACCGCACGTCAATTGACCGAACAGCATCTGATCTTTGCACTCACCGGTCATTGGTTTCTGAAACCGCTCGCCGAGACGCTGGCGGGCTTGCGGCGTGGATGCGACTACGCAGTGCGTGGTTTGTCGAGCGATCCGGCGCTGCATGCGTGGACCTATGAGCAATGGCAGCATGTCGCTATCGTCGCGCAACATCAGCCGCTGATGGAGATGCTGTGGAATCTGCGACGGGAAACCTGGGACCATGCGCGCATCCGGCCAGTGAATTGGCTGGTGGGTCGCATCCGCCTGCTGGATTTGCTGCATCGCGACGGCGCGCCGGAGGATCTGCGTGACCTGCTGGAAAAACTCCGCCTCGGCCTGTTCGTCGAACAGCTGCCGTCAGAATTGACAGTGGATCTGCCGCTGATGCGCAACTGGTACCATGTGCTGCGGGGCATCGTTCTGCGTGATCCCGCGATCATCACCGAACGTCTGATTGAGCGCCAAGGCTTGTTGGCCGATCATTGGACGCGCGGCGGCGGCATCGCCCCGGTCAGCATGATCGACCTCGGCGGCTGGGCGCTGCTGCGCACGGCGCGTCTACGTGGGCTGAAGCCAGCAGCGTTTGAGAGCGAGTATTTGCCACGAGAGCTGCAGGAGGGTTGAGCGTTCGAGACTGTCTTTATTTGACAGCGATCGAAGCCTCTCCGTCGAGCGGATCCAGTACCGCGAGCGGTAGGTAGATATGCTCGATCTTGACCGTCAGGCCACGGCGGCGTGCCAGGGCGCACCAGGCGAGGCCGTGCAGATCGATCAGGGCGATGGGCGCGCTGCTGCCGCCACGCAGATAATGGCGGACGCGTTCGGCTTCGCGTTGGGCTAGGCTGCGGTTGAAGCTGTCCGTTTGACGATGACGGAGCGCGTGCAGCACTTCGAAGGAGGCTTTCCACAACGGGATTTCGATCTCCAGTTCGCTGGGCTGTTTGCTGTTGAACAGCGCCTCGTGGAAGTTGTGCATGTGGGTGAGCAAGTGGTGGTCATCCTGCCGTTGCAGGTCGAGGACCGACACGTTGAGCCAACTGAGGAAATCGATGGGACGGATGCGGTCGTCGGTAAAAGCGCCGGCGGCGGCCGTGGCCAGGGCCTCGGTCAGTTCCGGCATGGCGCAGACGATGCCGAGGTGCAGGCAGTCGAAGATCTCCCAGGCGTTTGGTTTCCAACCAAGTGCCAGCGCTTCGCGTTGGGCCTGCGCCGCTGCGCGCAAATGACCGCGCGTCGACGCCGCTGGCTCTGATAGCCAATGATCGGTGAAGGCGAGGATCAGGTGCTGGCTGGCGAAGGTACGCAGAAAGTCGACATCGCGGCGTTCGACCGCGCTCGCTCGTTTGGCGGCGGAATCCTGCACAAAAGTATTCGCTGCATCACGTGGCATCATCAACGAACGACGATGCGGTTTGTGCGGCATCTCGCGCATGCGGGGTTCGAGGGGGATGTTGTGTCCCTGATAGCCATACCCTTCTGGCGCCTCCAGGGCAATAAGGCGGGGAGCATCGGCGATGGCGGCCTGGGCTTCGGGGGTGGTGTTTTTGGCGTAATGCCCGGCGTCGAAAGTGATCTGGTCGTGATCGACGTAATAACCAAGTGTATCGTCTGCCCAGGGGCCATCGACATCCTCTGGGCTCCAGTAGCCAAACATGCTGTTTATGACTTTCATCTGTCGTTGGCGTAGCGGAGGAACGGTACCCGTCATCACCGCTTTTCGGTGAGCGAGCATGTAGCTCAGGATCAATTGCCAATTACTCAGACTTCCGCCGTCGTTGAGAGTGCGGGTCAATGCACACAGGCCTTTGATGCAACGTGATGCACGAAGGATGGTGTCATCAATGCGCAACATAAAGTCACGATCATCGACGATGGGAGGGGGTGGCGGCGGGATTTTCCAGGCTGGGAATTCCATGGCTAGACCAATCGTATTAAGGCGTTTTCACGTTCATTTATCGTAGCGGTATATGGAATGCAGAGTTGGGGTGGGCCACCGGGCTTGTTGGTGCAGCGCGGCGCACCCGGTCCGCAAAGTGCGTCAAACTTCGTCTTGGTTATTCCCTGAACCAAAACATTTCCGGATGACTGTTCAGGTAAAGCGCCAAAGACGCGCGGATCACCTTCATAGGGATGGAAGAACCACCAGCCACCCCATGGATCTTTTGGCGTATCAACGTACCGCCACAAGGTGGTCCCAGCAGGAATTGAGAGCACCTCCGTGGTGCCTTTCAAGAAGCCACCGCCGCCCTTTGGATGTCCTCCAAGCGTAATTTCTTGTTTGGGGTGCGGCCGTGTCTCAAATTTATCCAACCACCCCCGCACCTCTGGCGAAGCCGACGCCAGAGTTTCCGAGCGATGATATGCATTCGGACACGTCGTATTACTCGACGCCGCATCGCTCTGATCATCAACCGCCGCGCCACCCGATCCCTCATAAACTGTGTAGGTCGTCGTCTGATTGGTCAGTGCCACGGGATCGGCATGTTAGGGTACGTCACCGCCACCCAGTCGCACGCGCGCTTCCTGGAACTTGCCCAGGTTGAAATCTTTGCGGGGCTCGCGGAAGCCGCCGATCAGCAGGTGTCCGGAAGCCAACTGGTCGTTGAGCCAGGCCGCCATCTGCGCATGGCTGATGCCGGACAGGTTGAGGGCGACCGGATTGAACTCGCGATACACATCGCCTTGACGATAGCGATCCAGGCGTCCGTCGGCCAGCCAACCACGCATCAGCCAAGCCGCGGACGAGGCGCTGTGCTCGTGGAAATCGTTGGGCAGATTCTGAGGTTTCACGCCCCGCCGCCACAGGACGTAGGTCCAAACGCCGACCCGCAGGGAAAACGTGCCATGGCCGTAGTGGAAGGTGCTCATGACGTGCTGGGATTAGGGGGCAATGAGCGGAGGAATCGCTGTCGAGCGTGCGTGGGTGCCGCACGTGCGATGAGCGAGTCAGTGCGGCACAACGTCCTGCTTGCGACGGCGGCGGAGGCCGAGGCCGTGCAGGTGGAGCAGGCTGAACGTCAGCAGCAGCGCGGTTGCTGCTCCGGCACCGAGGCCGCAGCCGCCACCACCGCCGCCACTACCGCCTCCGCTACCGCCTCCGCCGGGTGTGGCGACGGTCAGGGTCAGGGTCGCCACGCCGGTGCCGTTGGCGTTGGTGGCGAACAAGGTGATCGCACTGGTGCCGGCTGCGGCCGGAGTGCCGCTGATCGCGCCGGTGGTGGTGTTCACCGTCAGTCCGCTGGGCAGACCGGTGGCGTTGTAGGAGGTCGGCGTGTTGGTGGCGGTGATCTGGTAGTTGAGGGGGCTACCTGGAATTGACCCGGCGGTCGTCGCGCTGGTGATGGCGGGTGCTCCGACTTGGGAAACCGAAATCGTCAGCGGGATGGTGTGCGTGCCTTCTGCGTTGGTGGCTGAGATGGTCGCGGAATACGTGGCCACTGATCCAGAGTTGGTGCCGGTGATTGCACCCGTGCTGGTGTTGACACTCAAACCGGTCGGCAACCCGGATGCCCCATAGGATGTCGGCGAATTGCTGGCGACGATCTGATAGGCGAAGGGTTGTGAGATGACTGCGTTGGCTGAGTTCGCGCTGCTGATTTCCGGGGGAAAGCCAGCCCCGCCGTCGGTGATGGTCCAACCACGTGCGGCGATAAGGGTCGAATTGCGTGCCGAGGTCGCACTTGCCGGGTATTTACTGTTGCCGCCTGAGAAGACGACCGCTGTGCGTACGTTATTATTTGCGAGTGCTTTCAGGAGATCGCCGTAGCTGTGTGGGGAAAGAGTCACGTACTTAAAACATTTCTCCCCCGATTGCATGTTTCGCATGTCCAGGGTTGGGAAGGTGGTTAGGCTAGTACAGCCCAACCAGGTCTCATTGAAATTCATCCCTGCACTCGTGTCGAGTGCAGGAAAGTTTGTGAGAGCACTGCAGCCCCACCAAGTCTGAGTGAAATCGGTTCCGGCGCTGGTGTCGATGGCCGGGAAGCTGGTAAGTCCAGTGCACCCCGTCCACGTCTGAGCGAAGTCGGTCCCAGCGCCGGTGTCGATGGCTGGGAAGTTGGTCAAGCCGGTGCAGTTATACCAAGTCGCTTCAAAATTGGTGCCGGCAGCGGTATCCAGCAGCGGAAACGTGGTCAGGCCCGTGCAGACAGTCCACGTCCGGGTGAAATCAGTCCCAGCAGAGGTGTCGATCAAAGGGAAGCTGGTTAGACTGGTGCAATTCCCCCAGGCTTCGGAGAAATCCGTGACTGCACCGGTGTTCGGCGTGTCGGTGGCGGTGATGATCAGATTCTCACAACCGTAAAACGCGAAGCGCATGCTGCTCCAGGTCACATCACCCCATTGCGATATGGCAAGGAGCTTCCGGCGATCACCTTGGAAGTTGAAGGTCAACCGTGCGAATCCCCCCACTGCGTTTTCGGTGATCGCGACCGTATAGGTGCCAGCAGTGGTGTAGGTGTGGGTCAGATGGCTGCCGAAGCCCGTGACCATTTCGCTGCTCCCATCTCCCCAGGCGACAGTGCAATCATAGACCGTACCTGCAGCCAGCGGCAAGGTGAATTGGGTGGCGCTGGAGGTACCGGGATTGTCGGTCTTGATCACCAGTTGGAGGGGATCGACCGCGTTCAGCACGATGGCGAGCAGGCAAAGCAGGAATGGTTTCATGGACACCCGATGGTTGCGGTGCGAAAATATATGAGGGTGCAGATGTTAGTGCGATTGGGTCCGGGTGCAAAGGGGATTCAGCGCAATGTGCGCTCTCTCTTGTGCTTGGCCGTGGGTGGACGGCTTGGTCCTGGGCGGCCGCGTTCAATGGCGTTTTACGAATCGACGTCCTGCAGGGACACTATGGAAAGAGCCCGGAACTTTAGTGCTGCTCAGTACCCCTACGTCCAAGGTGATCGTCAGCGACCGAACATGACCGCCGGGAGCGCGGCCGCCCTCGGCCGCATTCAACACGCGGCCGCGCTCCCGGCGGTTTTCCTCCTGGCCTTCGTCGATCTGGCCGACCGATGGGTAACGAACAGCACTACCGTGTTGGGCTAGTACCAAGCCTCCCCGACGGCGCGGCGACAGCAGGACGTAGCGAAACAGCATTGCGGCCGCGTTTTCGGCGGTCTTTGGCGCTGATTTCATCGGTGGCGGTATCGGTATCGGGAATGCGTCATCCGCCTGAATGAACCTTGGTCATCCGGTCGGAACGGGGGATTGACCGCTGAGGGCAGCAAACATCATCCCGCCCTCCCATGGCAATCTTCCTTACTGTTCGGCGATCACTCAGCCTTTGGTGCCCGTTCCGCTGGCTCCTGTCACTTGTCCTGACGTTCGCTGGTTGGCAGCACCAGGTGAGTGCGCTCGACGTCAGTTCTAATCCCGCATCGCTCACCACCACGCTCGGCATCTCGCTTAACGCCAGTCTCATCGCCACGGGTGGCACGGGTACGATCACGTACACCGTCGCGGTGGTGAGTCCCTCAACGGGGTTGACCATCACGCCGACGGTGACCGGCACGACGCTGACGGTGAGTAGCAGTGGCACGGCGGGTACGGCGACAATCCGCATCACCGGCACGGATACGTTGAATGCGACGGATACCCACGACATCCCTATTACGGTCAATGCCGGAATCGTGGTGACTTCCGATCCGACCTCGCTGACGACCACGCTCGGTGTTTCGCGCACGGCCATCCTCAGCGCCACGGGCGGCACAGGGACCATCACGTTCACTGTTGCGGTGGTGAGTCCCTCAACGGGGTTGACCATCACGCCGACGGTGAGCGGCACGACGTTGACCGTGGCCAACAGCGGCACGGCGGGCACGGCGACGATCCGCATCACCGGCACGGATACGTTGAATGCGACGGATACCCACGACATCCCTATCACGGTTAACGCCGGAATCGCGGTGACGTCCCCGCCTGCCGCAGTGGGCGTGACGTTGGGCACGACTTTCAACGCGAACCTAACCTCGACCGGCGGCACCGGCGCGGTGACCTACACCGCCGTGGTGCAGAGTTTTTCTCCGGGCATGACGATCACTCCCACGGTGAGCGGCACCGCGCTCAGCATCAATTCGTCAGTTGGCACGGGTACGGCCGTGATCCGGGTGACCGGCACGGATACCGTGGGCGCCGCCGGTGTTCGCGATGTCACCGTGACGGTGAACGCGGCGATCGCGGTGACTGCTCTCCCGGACGCCATAAACACGACCCTCGGGAGGTCGAAAGAGGTGGTGCTGACCATAACCGGCGGCACCGGGACGGTCGCGCTTAGCACGACTTTGGTAAGCGGTGTGGCGATCGCCCGGAGCTTTGTCGGAACGACGCTGACGCTGTCTCCGTCGGGCAGTGCCGGCACTGCCGTGGTGCGGGTCACCGGCACGGACACGGTGGGTGCGATAGCTACGCGGGACATCGCCGTGACGGTCAACGCACTTCCATCAGTGAGTATTGTTGCGCCGGTCACGCCGATTGACGAGTCTCTCCGGATGACCGTGAACGGTTCGTTGGAGGTCACCGTTGCGGTGACCGGCGGAACCGGACAATCGACCATCACGGCAGCGGCCAGTTCCATGCCGCCTGGACGCACGATCACTGTCGTGGGATCGGTGATCACTGTTGCCGCAGGTGCAACCGTAGCGGATTTTGATCTCACGATCACGGCCACGGATGTGGCCGGTGCCACGGCCTCGGTGACGAAACGTGTGGAGGTGAAGGACCCGTTGGTGTGGGCCACCCAGCCCACCGGCACTGCCATGGTGATCAGCACCGGCGGTACCAGTGCCCGCCCTAGTTCGCTACCGTGTGCGATCTCTGGTGGGCACAACAATCCCACCACCACCATCACGCTCGCTGATGGGAGCGCGTTGCCGGCGTTTCTATCCGTCACCCGCAGCGGCTCCGCACTCGACATCGCCCTGGCGAACAATCCCACGGGTCTACCCACCGTGACGACGAGTTTCCCACTCAAGATCACCGTCAATGACAATAAGACCACGATCCAATCCACCTTCACTGTCGTGTGGTTCGTCAATCAATCGGTGGTGCCGAACACCACCACGCCGGCGGTGTTGGCGTATCCCTTGGCCAACCCGGGGTATACCGGCGTGATCGGCAGCACCACCTTTAGCGATCCTGCGGGGAGTGTCGCGGGAGCGCCGAACCTGCTTGCGGCGTCGGGGTTTTCATCGCTGTTCATCACATGCACGCGAGTGAATGCGGTCGCACCGATCACATCATGGCAGGTCGGGCAAGACCAACTGCTGTGCCGCAGCTCCGCGGACATCTTTGTCGACCGCAATGAATTGAAGCTGGGCGGCACCACCGTTGTGGCGACGTGGGACTTCGACAGCGGTACGGGACGGTTGAGCATCACCGCCAATGCCAATGCGGCCACCACGCCGAGCGGTGTCGATCTGCTGAATCAACTGCTGGCCACCATCGCTTACACCAATCCGGCTGGCAATTTCGCCACCGAGCCGACCGTACGGCGGCGTGTCAGCCTGGTGGTGAGAGCCAGCGATGTGCGTGGTACCAATTTGTCCAGTACCGCGTGGGTGCGCGACATCGCCTTTACCAGTCAGCCGCCGGTGTTTGACCAGATCGCGGTCGAGCCGGGTGAGCGTAAGGCGCTACAACTTTCGTTCACGCCGTCGCGCACGGATCTGCTTTGCACGGTCAATCCGCCGGGCCCGAGCGCGGGCGCAGTAGTCAACGCCGCGGACAGTGTCATCACGCAGTTCACACTCGCCGAGGTGATCCAGGGCTCGATTTTCTACAAAAGTGTTGACGGCTCGCTCTCTGCCGACTCGTTCACCCTCACCGTGGTTGACGGCGATGGCGTGCTGCTCAGCGATCGCGTCAACGTACCGGTCACCATCTCTCTCGGCAGTGGCCTGACGATGATCGGTGAACCCATCCGTTTCGTTACCCCCGTTGCTGGCACAACGACCACCTGGAACGCGGTGGCCCGCGGACCCGGTGGTACGACCGCGACCGTCAGTGTGGTGCCGTGGTTCGGAGAATCTGGCACCGTCACCGGCGTGGCCCCGCAGACTACCAGCCAGCCGTTGGTTGGTCTGACCAACATCCCCATCGTCATCACCTGGAGCCAATTAGCGACGGTGGTCACCGATGGCACGACAACCACCACCACATACCCATCGTTCCTGCGCTTCCGCGTGCGTTTGACCACCACCGATGCGACGGTCGAGCAACCACTGGTGGTCCGAGTGCTGGGCCCAACCGTGCCGCGTGCGGCCGAGCTGACGGGGAATAACTGACATGCGAGGAACTGCTTTCGCTTTGATGCTCACTGCGCTTGGCTTGGCATTCAGTGGTTGTGGCGATGGTACCGGTACGCTGAAGCAGGACGCAGCCCTAGCCGCGGACACCTACGTCGCGCTCAACCTGGAACGCGGGGTGATCGAGCCAGTTGGATCGTCGGCGTCGACCGATGAGGCGCGCTTTCGCACGACCCACGTGCTGTTTCGGCGTATTCCCGCGGGCTCGGGCCAAACTGGCACCGACGGCGATCTGTCGCAGGCGACCGAGGCCACCATCACCGACGTGACCTACCGAGAGTTTTTTTTCGCCGTCTTCGAACTGACGCAAGCGCAGTGGGAGCGTCTGGCCGGCACCGCACCGTGGACCAACACCATCTACACCGGAGCATTCAGCGATGTCGCGCAGGCGACCGGCGCCACGCTCCCGGCGTGGGGCATGAGCTACGATCAGGCGGTGGCGGCATCGGCATTGGTGACGCCGGCGGGTTGGCGCGTGGCGCTGCCCACCACCGTGCAATGGGAGATCGCTGCGCGTGCAGGAAACGTGCGCACGCCGTTCTCGTGGAGCGGACGCGTGACCGACTTGCCGCTGGCGCGTACCTACGCCGCGTTCAGTGAGGTTGGCGCTACCGCCCCGCTGCCTCACGCGGTGGGCGGCGATCGCCGCGCGAATGCGTGGGGCCTCTTCGACACCGTCGGCAACATTGGCGAATTCGCCACGCCGGCGTCAGGCAGCTTGGCCGACGTTTGCGGTGGCGCGTATGATCAGCCGCTGATCGTCTGTCGCTTGAGCAACATTCTGCCAGTCGAGCGCGACTTGGGGCATCCGGCCTTTGGCGTGCGCCTCATCCTGGTGCGCGAATGAATTTGAAGTCATCCCTGCTGCTGGTGCTGGTGTCGCTAGCTCCCGCCGCAGAAATCGTCCGCCGCGATCTGCAATTCAGCCTGGGCCTGACGCCGACGGATTTCGACTACACCATCGATTCACCAGGCGGAACGTTCTCCGGCAGCGATGCGTTCGACTACGGTTGGCAGACGCGTGTGGGCGGACGGTGGGCGATCACGTCGCCTGGGTGGAGTTTTGCGCCGGTGATCGGGGCCGATCTGTCGTATGCCACCAGCTATGGCGCGGGCGGTGAGTTGTCCTGTCTGGGCCTGGGCGTGACGGGTGGGGTGGCGTGGGCGATCAATGAACGTTGGTCGTCGGATCTGGAACTGGGGCTCGGCCTGCAACAGGCCAGTCTGAGTCTGGATTCAGGGACTGAGCTGTCGGGTAGCGGCACGCTGTTCGCCACCGATGTGCGGCTGCGTGTTCTACGCCAACTCGATCGGACGTGGTCGCTTGGCGCGGAGGTGGGTTGGCAGCAGTCGTCGGGTACCATCGCCGCTAGTCAGAGTCGTGACGTTGATATGGACATTGCCGGGTGGACCGCGGGATTGTTGATCGTCTGGCGCGGCTCCATGCGGCCGGCGTCGTTGGAGTGAGCACATGAGTACTCCACCGCCCAACAAGCCCACGTGGAACGGTGATGAAGGCACGGTGCCCAGCCTGCCGGTGAAGAAATCGTCGGTGCCTCCATCCGCTGAGCCGACGCCGATCTCGCCCGCGGCGTCGCAGGATCCCACGTGGCGTGGTGACGAACGCACGATGACCGGCATGCCGGTCGCCGGAGCAGCGCGTCCTGCCGAGGCGAATGCGCCTGAGTCCAACGGCGATCAGCCCACCAGCGGCGGCCCGTGGCGTGGCGAAGAACGCACGATGACGGGCATGCCGGTGTCACCGGCAACGCCGGCTGCACCGGTGCTATCTGCTGGCCCGTGGCGTGGCGAAGAACGCACGATGACCGGAATGCCGGTGTCGCCGGCAACGCCGGCTGCACCGGTACTATCTGCTCGCCCGTGGCGTGGTGAGGAACGCACGATGACCGGCATGCCGGTCGCCGGTGCTCCACCGGCTGTGCCAGGGACGCCATCGTCGGAAACCACCTCGCCGGAGAGCGCGGGCCCGTGGCGCGGAGAAGAACGCACGATGACCGGCATCCCCGCGACCGCCGGAGCGCCGGCATCGCCCGTGGGCGAATGGCGCGGCGAAGAACGTACCATGCCGGGTATTCCGCTGGGCATCCAACCGCGGCGGCCAGCGGGCACGCCCGAGTGGCGCGGTGATGAACGCACCATGCCGGGCATCGCGGCCAAACCCACGAAACCTGGGAAAAAACCCGACAACGACAGCACTCCGCGCGTGGCATCGGGCGATCCCGATGCCACCCCGCGCACTGCGGCAGCCACCGGCATCCCAGGGGGGCCGCTGGTGGCCCGCCCCAACAGTGGCGTGCAGGATGATTGGCATCTGCAGGGCAAGACCGGTGAACTGACCGGCCAATCGTTCGGCGACTACGAAATCGGCCGCATCCTGGGCGTCGGCGGTATGGGCATCATTTACCGTGCACGCCAGATCAGTCTGAATCGTCGTGTGGCGGTGAAGACCCTGTCGAGTGCGTATTCCCAGGATCCCATCCAGCGTGCGCGTTTCGAGATCGAGGCGCGTACCGCCAGCCTGATCCAATCGCCGCACATCGTCGCGGTCTACGCCGCCGGTAGCTACAACGACGTCATCTATTTCGTCATGGAGTACGTCGAGGGCAGCCACCTCGGGACGATCATCTCGGAACGTGCGCGGCATGGCAGCGGTCTCGAACCAGCGGTGGCGTTGGATTATATTCTGCAAGCGGCGCGCGGGCTGAGCGCCGCGTCGGCGCACGGCGTCGTTCATCGTGATATCAAACCATCGAACCTGCTGATCACCACCGATGGCACGGTGAAAATCGCCGACTTCGGCATCAGCAAGATCGCCGGCGACAACAACCTGACGCGCACCGGTACGGCGGTGGGCACGCCCAGCTACATCAGCCCCGAACAGGGTCGCGGCGAAAAAACCGACGTGCGCAGCGATCTCTACAGCCTGGGCGTGGTGATGTACGAGGCCCTGATCGGGCAGAAGCCGTTCACCGGCGACAACGCTGACGCGGTGATCTATCAGCACAATTACGCTGAGCCGAAAGCGCTGCGTTCCATCGATCCGACCATCCCGGAAACCTACCAGGCCGTCGTCGTGCGTTGCCTGCAGAAGGATCCGTTGCGGCGTTACCAGACCGCCGACGAGTTGATCGCTGACATCGAACGCATCCAGGCGGGTGACGTCTCGGTGACGGCGATGCTACAAGCGCGTTACGGTACCGGTGCCGAAGACGCGATGCGTAAGCGTTTGGGCCGTCGTCAGCGCTTGTTGGTGCCGATTGCGGCCGGCTTGTTGCTGTTGTCTGCCATCGGTGGTGGTTTCTGGTGGTGGTCATCGCAACGCGAGGCCCGCGAGCAGCAGCGCACCACCGTGCTGCGTCTGCGCGATCAGTTGCGCGCCACCCTGGATGCGCCGGTGCGCGTGCCGCCCAGTGCCGCGCCGGATCTGCAGACCATGGTGCGTCTTGCCGGAACGGCCGACACCGACGTGGTGCGCTGGCAGGCCAAGATCGCGCGCGTCGAGAGCCTGCATACGCGCCTGGCACGGCTCGATGCGCGTGAACTCCCGGACGTGACGTTGCGCGCTGAAGCGACGGCTGATTTGGCGACGTTGGCGGAATTGGTCGGCCCGGACAATCCCGAACAGGTGCGGTGGCGCGCGCGGTTGGCCGAAGCCAGCAGCGAGATCACCCGCCTGCGCCAACAACTGGCGGAGTTGGACGCCGATCCAGATGCCACGGTGGCTCAGCGCGAACGGCTGTGGCCGTCGTTGACCCAATTGATCGTGCTGGTCGGCGCGGAGGACTCGGATGGGGCGCGGTGGAAACGCCGGCTGGATGTGCTCGACGCGCGTTTGGCCGACCTGCTGAAACAGCTCGCTCCGCTGCAGGATGCCAAGGCGATCCACACCGATCAGGAGTTGGTGCGTTTCCAGGCCGCATTGGATGAACTGCGTCGTCGTCACGGCACCGCTCCGGCAGGTGAGGTCGAGACGCAGGCGCGCGAAGCAATGGCGGTCCATCGCGCGGCGATTGCCCGGCTGCGCGACACCTTGAGCCGCCTTGATGAGGTCGAGGTGCCGACCGCGTCGACTCTGCGCCGCGCGGGACCGGACCTGATCACCTACCGGGCGCGGGTCGCTGCTGACGATGTGCAGTTGATGCGCTGGGAACAGAAGGCCGAGGCCTCCCATCGCCGCATCGCTGAGCTGGAAGAACGTTCGGCTGCGCTGGATCGTGCAGTGGAGCTGTCGGAAGCCGAATTGATGGCGGCCGGCGCCGCGCTCGATGCCCTGCGTCCCCTGTTGGAAAGCGAAACGCCGCAGACGCGCGCGCGGGCGACAGCCTTGCGCGGTGCGCAGGCGACGTTGGAAACCTGGCGCGCGGACTTGCTGCCGCTCGATAAGTCGGAGCCGCTGCCGGTGGTGACCTGTGAACGTGCACGCATCGCCCTTGATGGACTCGATCGTCGCTTAGCCATCCGCGAAGCCGCCAAAGTCGCCGCGTCTCGTCGCCTGTTGGAAGAGCAGCGTCGGTTGACCGAACTGCGTGCTCGCTGCGCGGTAGCTGATGGCGATGTGCCGGTGACCAAAGCCCTGGTCGAGGACATTCAGTTGTACGGCAAACTGGTGGGCGAAGACCACGCCGACTTCAAACGCTGGCACCTGCGCGTGATCGACTACGTCGAACTCCGTCGTCGCCTGGACGTGCTCGATCGTCCGGCCGAACTGCCCAAGGGGGTCGACGCGGACCTGGATGCGTTTGCCCGTATCGTGGGCGATGACGATCGCACGCTCCAGGGATGGCGTACCAAGGTGAAACGCAGTCGCGAACTGGCCAAGCGGATGGCGCCGCTCTCGGCGATTGCACCGTTGCCGAATGATGCCGACGGTGGTTTGGCGGAACTCCGCGCCTTGTTGGGAGATTTTGCCGAAGCACCGGCGTGGAGCGCGAAGATTTCTCGTGTTCGCGGCCTGACGACGTCCTGCGCTGCGGATTTGGGACCGACGGCGGTGTTGTTGGTTCCCGGTGCGACGGAGCGCTTGGAACAACTCCGCGGTGAAATCGGTGCCACGCCCGATGTCATCGCTTGGCAAGAACGCGCGCGCCTGCTGGCCGGCCCAGGTCGGCCCACGTGGGCCAGCGATTACTCCGTCGACCAGCGAGGACCGCGGGCGATTTGGCGTTTGGCCGCCACGGATGGGAGTGAGCTGCTGATCGCTTTCCGTCATGTTCCTGCGGGCTTCGCTGAGATCGGCAGTCCCGAAGACGAAGTTGGCCATGAGAACGACGAGTCGCGTTTCCGCGTGCACTTGACGCGTGGTCGCTGGATGGCTGAGAGCGAGACCTCTCAAGCATTGTGGGCAGCGGTCACCCATGCTTGGCCGGCGAGCGACCGTGATCCGCAACGTCCGGTCGAACACGTGTCTTGGAATGACGTGCAGGATTTTCTCGCACGTGCGCGTGTCCAGTTCCCGGGCATCTCCGTACGCCTGCCGACCGAAGCGGAGTGGGAATACGCCTGTCGCGCTGGTGGAGCGGATTCGGCCTACGCGGCTGGTGATGTCAGCGCGCTCGACCGTCAAAGCTGGTACCGCAGCACCAGTGGCGATCGCAGCCAACCGATTGGACGCCGTGCGCCAAGTGCCCTCGGCCTCTACGATATGCTCGGCAACGTCTGGGAATGGTGCGAGGATCGTTATGGCTCGTACCCCACCGGTGAAGCGACCGATCCACTCGGCACCGAACGCGACACCCGCGTCGCCCGTGGCGGCGGCTGGGGTGACCGCGCACGCTTGGTGCGCGCCGCCAACCGCGTTGCGCTCGATCCGAGTGTGCGTAGCGCCAGCCTGGGGTTCCGCTTGGTGATCGACGCGGCGGAACCGCCAGCGCCCTAAAGCCCCGTCACGGTGGCATCGGTCCGCAGGTGCACCAGGGCTTGGGGTGTCGGCTTGTCAGCCATGGGGCGCAGCATACGTTTCCCCAGCTTTGACCGAGCCTTCTCCAGCGTGCCAGTACCGCCCTGCGTGTAAGCAGCGGGATAGCCGAGGAGCCCCAACAAGGAACCGCCATGCCAACCGTCCTGCATCAAATCATCGCCATCGAGAAGGGCACAAAGAACCGTGCCATCTCTGCCGTCACGGAACTGCACAAGGCCAATCAGAAGCCGGATCTTTTCGCCGGCCAGGTGCGCACCTACTCTCCGCTCACTGATGATGGTGAACGGCTGCCCAGCGAGAACACGCTGGTCCAACGCCAAGCTCCGACGGTGCTCAAGCAAGCGGCCAAGATCCTCACCGAACTGTTCGACGTGACCGCGCAACGCGACTTCACCAATTGTGCCGCCAAAGCCGACGTGGTGGTCGACGGTCGTGTCATCCTGCCAAGTGTGCCTGCGACCCATCTGCTGTTCTTGGAAAAGCAGTTGGTCGACATCCGCACGTTGGTTGCCGCCCTGCCCACGCTTGATCCGGCCTATACGTGGACCCAGGACGTCAACACCGGTCTCTTTCAGTCGAATCCGGTTACCAGTACGCGCACCAAGAAGATCGAGGAATTCGTCGTCGTCCTCCAGCCGACCAAGGAACACCCTGGGAAGCATGAGAAGGTCACCAAGGACGTGACCGCCGGCACCTGGGTGAACATCAAGCAGTCGGGAGCTCTGCCCATCCCCCGCAAGGAGGAACTGCTTGAGCGGGTCGAGAAGTTGATCCGCGCCATCAAATTCGCACGCGAAGAAGCCAACGGCGCTGAAGTCGCCAAGACGCCGGCCGTCGGCGACGCGGTCTTCGGCTACCTGTTTAGCTAACCATCTCTTCGAAATCGGCGTGCCTCCGTGGCGCGTCGGTGGGCAACCTCAATCTCTTAATCTTTAACATCCTCATGAAGGTCATCTGTGGGCGAAAGCCCGTGTAGGGTCGTGTCCTACTCCCCGCACCAATCAGCGGGGATGGCGGAATGCAGACGCGCAGACCAGCCTTACATCAGATTCTCACCCCTCAATCTCAGCATTGACGTGGTTTCCGTATCTCCCGCTGCGCGCCAATACCGGGAAGCGCGGGTTTGATCCCCGCTGGGCCCTCCATGGGTCCATGGTCTAGTGATATGACGCCCGACTCAGATTCAGCGCGTAGCTCAAGCGTATCGACGGAAACAATCACTATCGCGTCACATCGTTCGGTGAAAGTCGGACGATACCCGGCGCCAGGGATGGATACTCCCTGGCGCCATTTTTTTGGCCGACCACTGACGGCTGGGTCCATAGGGGGCCGCCCCTTGCCAACTGACGGGTCGACCTAGCCTCGCGCGAGTTTTTACCTGACCGGCGGTGCCTGGGGCTGTGGAGCGGATCCACGGAATCTGGGGCGTAGCTGGCGGGTCCCGACGCAAGTCGTGGAAACTAAAGGGACTTACATCATGCCGAAACGCACCGACCTCAAAAGCATTCTGATCATTGGGTCGGGCCCCATTGTCATCGGCCAAGCCTGTGAATTCGACTACTCCGGGACGCAGGCCTGCAAGGCGCTGCGCGAGGAAGGCTATCGCATCGTGTTGGTGAACTCCAACCCGGCGACGATCATGACCGACCCGGAGATGGCGGACGCCACCTACATCGAACCGATCACGCCGGAGTGCGTGCGCAAGATCATCGAACGCGAGCGCCCGGACGCGGTGCTGCCGACCCTCGGCGGCCAGACCGCGCTCAACACTGCGATGGCGCTGTGGGAGAACGGCACCTTCCAAGAGCTTAACTGCGAGATGATCGGCGCGACCCACGAGGTCATCAAACGTGCGGAGTCGCGTGAAGAGTTCGCCGCCATCATCAAGAAACTTGGCCTGGGTATGGCCAAGGCGTTCAAAGCGACCACCTGGGAAGAAGCGCAGGACGCGGCGAAGAAACTGAAACTGTGGGAGCCGGGTGGCCCGACCGCGGCGATGATCCGTCCATCGTTCACCATGGGTGGTTCAGGTGGCGGGCTCGTCACCACGCCGGAACAATTCGAGACCATCGCCAAACGCGGCCTGATGTTGTCGCGCACCAGCGAGCTCTCGATCGAGGAGTCGCTCTACGGCTGGAAGGAATACGAACTGGAGGTGATGCGCGACAAGAAGGACAACGTCGTCATCATCTGCTCGATCGAGAATCTCGATCCGATGGGCATCCACACCGGTGACAGCATCACCGTCGCGCCCATTCAAACGCTCACCGACCGCGAGTACCAGCGCATGCGCGACGCCGCGCTGGCGATCATCCGCGAGGTCGGCGTCGAAACCGGTGGTAGCAATATCCAGTTCGCCACCGATCCCGCTGATGGCCGCATGGTCGTCATCGAGATGAATCCGCGGGTGTCACGTTCGTCGGCGCTGGCGTCGAAGGCCACCGGCTTCCCGATCGCCAAGATCGCGGCCAAGCTCGCGGTCGGCTACACCCTGGACGAACTGCGCAACGACATCACGCGCGAAACCCCGGCATGTTTCGAGCCGACCATCGACTACGTGGTGACCAAGGTCCCGCGTTTCGCCTTCGAGAAGTTCATCGAAGCGGACGATACCCTCGGCTACCAGATGAAGTCCGTCGGCGAGGTCATGGCCATCGGCCGGACCTTCCGTGAATCGCTGCAGAAGGCGATGCGTGGCATGGAGATCGGCGCGCACGGCTACGGCGCGCGCAAAGACGACGACTACGGCGACCCGGCGAAGAAGGCTGAGTTGCTTGAGCGCATCAAGCGTCCGACCTCAGGTCGGTTGTTTGAAGTCCGCCACGCCTTCCAGGCCGGCGCGACGCTGGAAGAGATCCAGGCCGCAACGCGCATCGATCCGTGGTTCCTGCGCCACTTACAAACCATCATCAACCACGAAGCGGCACTCAAGGCTTCGTCGTTGGAGAAGACCGACGCCGCGACGTTCTTTGCCGCCAAACGCGATGGTTTCGGCGACAAGCAGCTCGCGGTGTTGTGGAACCAGACCGAAGAAGCGGTACGCGCCAAACGCTGGTCGCTCGGTATCCATCCGGCCTACAAGCTGGTGGACACCTGTGCCGCTGAGTTCGCGGCGTTCACGCCGTACTACTACTCGACCTACGAGCAGGAGACCGAAGCACCGAGCTCGGCGATGAAGAAGATCATGATCCTGGGCGGCGGACCAAATCGCATCGGCCAGGGCATCGAGTTCGACTACTGCTGCTGTCACGCGGCGTTCGCGCTGCGCGAAGCGGGGTACGAAGTGATCATGGTCAACTCGAACCCGGAAACGGTGTCGACGGACTACGACACCTCGAATCACCTGTTCTTCGAACCGGTGACAACTGAGGACGTGCTGGAAATCAATCGCGTGATGAAGCCGGTGGGCGTCATCGTGCAGTTCGGTGGCCAGACGCCACTCAACATCTCGCTCGCGTTGGAAGCCGCTGGCGTGCCGATCATCGGCACCTCGCCGTCGGACATCGATCGCGCGGGCGATCGCGAGTTGTTCAAAGACATCCTCGACAAGATCAACCTCAAGCAGCCGCAGAACGCCATCGCGCGTACGTATGAAGAAGCGATAGCTGCGGCCAATCGCATCGGTCTGCCGCTAGTGGTGCGACCGAGTTTCGTGCTCGGTGGTCGTGCGATGGAGATCGTGCACAATCGCAATGACCTTGCTCGGTACATCAAAGCGGCGATCGAAGCCAGCGCCTCGGCGCACAAGGCCAACGCGCCGATCCTGCTCGACAAGTACCTCGACAATGCGATCGAAGTCGACGTCGACGCGGTGTGCGACGGCGAACAGGTGATCGTCGGCGGCATCCTCGAACACATCGAAGAAGCCGGTGTGCACTCGGGCGATGCCTCGTGCGTCATTCCAAGCTATTCGCTATCGATCCGTTCGCTCGATCAGATGCGCGAGATGACCACCGCGCTGGCCAAGCACCTCAACGTGCGTGGCCTGATGAACGTGCAGTTCGCCATCCGCAACGAAGAGGTCTACCTCATCGAAGTGAATCCACGCGCGTCGCGTACCGTGCCCTTCGTCAGCAAGGCCACCGGCCTGCCGCTGGCGAAGATCGCAGCGCTGATCCAGGCGGGCTTCACGCTCAAGCAACTCGGTGTCACCGAACGCCCGGATCCCGAGC
>JANPLC010000402.1:0-1566 GCA_031426335.1 Planctomycetota bacterium | reverse complement strand
TTGCCCTTGGCGGAAACACCAGCGATGCGGTGGGCACGGGCGTTGGTCAACGGCGTGATGTCAGCATGGATCACGCCGCCATCGACAAGCGCGTCGATCGTCAGCCAGCGGCTGTGGATGGTCCGCCCCAGACGCTCCACCAGTTCGGGCTGGGAGCGCAACCACACCGCCATGCGAGCGGTGTCACGGTGCAGCAGGCTGGCAGACCACACCGCGTCCTCGTACCAGCGACGCCGTTCGAGGATCGCGACACAGGCCCGCCAGAATCCCGCATCGCTGAAGCGCCAGCGCAGGGAATCGAGGTCAACCTCACCACGCGGCTGCGTCGACAACTGCTCAAGGATCATCGCCGGCTGAGTGCTCTGGGCACCTCCAGCTGCTGGGGCGCTGTCACCACCAACGATGCAACGCGGCTCGCTGACCGCCGCATACACGCCAGCACCGGCGTGAACGTGCGTCGGATAATGCGTGAAGGTTCCCGCCTGCGGGAAGTAGAATACCTGATCGATCGCGACGTGTTCGTACGGCGGGATCAGCACCTCGCCGGTGGCCGTCGCTGGCGCTCTGCCCAGTGCCACCGACCCGGTGGGGGTCTGCGCAAGCAAGGCGATGGTGATCGTCTGCGGCGTGGGATTGAGCACCACGCTGCGCGCAACATACATGGTCCCCTGAGCAAATGCGCCCGTATGCGGCGAGGCATTTTCACCATGGATGCGCAAGGCCTCGGCCACGTAATTCCGCTGGTGCACCACCACCGCGCCGGCCTGCAGCGGCTGCGGTACAACTTCTTCGCTGAACAACAATCCTGGTGTGGTCACCTGCACGCGGCGTCCATCAGCGGCATCACTCCAACGCGGTGCCTCACTGGTGAAGGGCAAATCGCACAACGCCAGGACCACCAGCACCTCGTTGAGGTGCTGCGGCAACAAACACGTGGGTGGCAGAAATATTCCCTGACCATTCCACTCCGCGAATGAGCGCCAGAACGCCGAGGCGGCGAACAAGACGTCGGCACCCTCAGGCCCTGCCGGGATACGGTACCATTGCTGCTCGATGACCACGGCGGGCTTCGCCTGGTCACGGTAGTCCTCTGATGCGACATTGATTTCTGCCTGGTTTTCCTGGTCCGCATCCTGCTTCAGGGCCGTTACCTTCATCGGCGGCAGTTCGGTTTCCGCCTCCGCAGTTGCACGTCCCACCACCGTCGCCTCACCCTGCGCGTCCAGGATCTCGGCGATACGCGTGCCGAGTTCCGCCTGCTCATCCGGCAGATCGGCAAAGACATCCGCACGCAGGCTGGCGATTTCCTGCGCACCCAGCTCTCCGCCCAGACGACGAGCGAGCAGGATGCGTTCGTAGAGGTTCAGCGTGCCATGACGATCAGCGGCAAGCCACGGCGTCAGATCCTGCTCCAGCAACCACTGGTCAATGAACCCAGGTTGCAACTTGTTCGCCAAGTACGGGCGCACCACGGCATCGAAGAAGCGCCGATCCTTGTGCCACAGGAAAAGATGGACCTCGTGGCAGGCGTGCGCGGCGTACCAGCGACGCCGTTCGGCATCGTCC
>JANPLC010000401.1:0-4141 GCA_031426335.1 Planctomycetota bacterium | reverse complement strand
CGCCGGCTTCCAGCCGGCCAGGGGCAATCCTGCTGCCGTTCGTTCAACGGTTATCACCGTGGGCCCACTCTGCCGGCTGGAAGCCGGCGCTCCCTGGGAGCAAGACCAGCGCACTGTGTCGCTGGTTTCTTCTATTGGTCTGCGTGGTGCGATTGTCGGCACTCGACCTCGCCGAATTGCCAGCGTTGCCACGCCCACGTGCGCCGATCGTCACCGGAACCGCGGAACCCCAATGGCTCGCGCCCGGTGTGGGCATCATCCGCGATCGTGCGGTGGTGCTCACCGGCAAACGCTGGGTCGACAGCGGACCGGATGAAGGATTGGCGATCGTGGTCTGCCTAACCTCGGGGCGATTGCACGAAAGCCTGATCCGACTCGACAGCGATGACGCGGCGCTGCTGAAATCCGCATTCATCCTCGCCTTCGGTTGGGCAGATGGCGCAACCAATGATCCGCTGCACGGCCTGCCACCACGCGGCATCCCGGTGCGGGTCGAGTGGGAATGGCAGGACGTCGACGGCGCGACGCGGCGGATCGACGCCAGTTGTCTGGTGCGCGACCGCAGCACCGACCTCGCGTTTCCAGCGCTCCCGTTCATCTACACCGGTAGCCGCGTCGGCGAACAGCGTCTACGTGAGCGTGATGGCAGCGAACGGATGGTGCCGTCGTTCAAACTCGCGGAGCACCGTTCATTGGTGGCGTTTTTTGACGAGCACGACGCGCTGCTGTCGACGCCGCTGCCATTCCTGACCAATGATCTGACGCTGGAAGTGAACACCGGACTCGCGCCGCCCGGGCGCACCACCGGCAGACTGATCCTCAGTCCCGCGAACGTGCCGCTTACGCTGTGGGCCGACCTCAACGGCGCACTGCGTAGCGCTCCCTATGCGGTGGTGATGGATGACGCCGCGGTGGTGGACGTGTTGCGTCGCCACTATTTCTTCAACGCCACGGATCCGTTGCTGCTGCGTGCGGTCACCATTCGTGCAGCAGGACCACGCACTGACGATCCAGCGCTGACTCAGCGGCTCCTCCGTTGTGCGGTCGCGGCGGAGAGTTGGGTGCTGCCGGTATTCAGTCCATGACCACAGCACGCATTCAGTCGAATTTTGCTCCGGCAACAATCCACGCCTTGATCAGGTCGGTCTGCTTCTTGGTCAGCAGCGTCCCTTGCGCCGGCATACGCTCGGCATCACCCGGCGGCTTGGTGGTGCGGATGAACATCGGGCTCTCATCCGGTTTGCCGGCGACAAAGATGGGACCGTTCTTGCCTCCCTTCTTAACGCCCTCGGCATGGTCGAGCCGCAGATCGTTCTTCTGCCGCGTGGCGCCGTGGCATTTGCCGCAATAGTTCACCAACAGCGGGCCGATGTCCTTGGCGAAGTTCGGCGTATCGGCGGCCAGCGCAGCGTGAGCAAACGCGAACAGCACGATGACGAGCAGGTGGCGGCAGCTGGGCATGGTGGACTCCTCGACAATAGAATCCTTAACGCGCAGTCTGCGCGTGGCCAAGTGCTGAGGCGCGAGCCATCGGCACCGGCCACCGCTGCTGTGCGGTCGGCGACGAACGGCGGCGCGGAACATGGTCGTGTGATGTTCCACAACTTACATGTCATCAGCTAGTTAGGGATCCCCCCCGTCCCGGCAGACAGCCAGCGCAACCACCTCAGCTGCCGGAGGTCGGGCACGCGTTTCCCCGTCGTGCACTACACCGACAAGTTCACCACGTGCGCAGTTCTTCCGCTCGCTGACCAGAACGCTGACAGATGCGAGTCAGCGAACACCCCGCACGCACGTCGTGGATGGCACGACCGGTGATTCTCACCCCCGAATCGAGCGTTACGTTCCCCGCCCCACCCCGACCACCCACCAGCGTTAGCGACCCGCCGCATGATCTGCCTCCACCCTGCCGCATCCACCGCGCGGACGCTGCGCTTTGCCCACGCATGGGGCCTGCGGCTGCTGGCCGGCGGCGCCATGCTCGGGGTGTTGGGCCTGATGGCCCCAGCGGTTGCCGTTGAGGCTCCGTCCACACCGAACGCTTCAGCGGCAGCTCTTGAGCAGTTGCGCGCCGCCAACGTTGCGCGCGCCGAACTGGCCAAGGTCGAGAGCGACTGGCGCAACGAACGCGATCGCCTGCAAGCCGCCATCGCCGCGACGCGCGCCGAAGTCGCCCGTCTGGAGCGCGATGCGGCAGAGGCTGAAGGCCAACGCGACAACGCGCGCACCAAACTCGCCGCCATCGGCGACACCAGCGATCTGGAGGTGTTGCGCCAACGCCTGGGCGAGACCGGCGTCACGCTGCGTGCAGCGCTCACGGCTCTCGCCCGCACCTTACCACCGGGAACCATCGCCGTGCCAGCGCAGGATGTGGTCGGCGAAACCGCGTTCGATGCCGCCGTGCGTGCGCTCTACGCGGCGGAACGTGCTGCCGGAACGCTGGCGGTGGAAGTCGTCACCGGTACGCGCGGCGGTCAGACCGAAGCGGTGAAACTGCTGCGCGTCGCTGGCGCGGTTGCGTGGTGGGTGTCGCTCGACGGCACCGCTGCGGGCCTCGCGCGCATGGCTGATGGAACGCTGCACCTTGATGTCGCCACTGACGAACGGACGCGCCTCGCCATCACCGCCGCGCTGGCACAGGCGGAGGGCCGCGCGCAGCCGACGGTGCTCATCCTGCCCGCTCCGACCACGGCAGGAGGCACGCCATGAGCCGCCTCCTGCCGTTTATCGCCGCCTGTTTGTTTACCGTGTCAGCGATCGCTGCTGATGCGCCAAAGCCGGACTTGGCTGTCTTGGCTCAGGCCACCACTGCCGCGCGCGACGCGGCACAGACGCAACTGGACGTGGCACGCACGCGGATCGCCGACGAACACGCTGCGCTGCTCACCGAGCTGCAGGCCACGCTCACCGCCGCCAATGCCACGCGCGACCGACTGATCAGCGCCAACCGCGAGGCGAAGATCGCCAGCGATGAGCTGGCCAAACGCAGCAAAGAGCAGGAACGGGAAGTGACGTTGCTGCGTCAACTCGCTGATCGCGCGGTGGTATCCGCCCGTCTCGGTGAGGGCGGCGACCGCGCGCTGCAAGGCAAACCACCACGTGAACGCGTCGATGCCGCTCTGGCCGGCATCGACAAACGGCTTGCTGCCCTGCCCACGCGCCTGGCGCTGCGCGTCACGGATGAAACCATCATCGCCCGCCATGGTCGTCAGATCACTGTGCCAGTGCTGCGCCTCGGTGAGGCCCGGGCCATTGCGCTCGGCAACGACGACGCCAGCCGCGGCGTCATCGAACGCGCCGCTGATGGCAGTTCGTGGTTGGTGATCGGCCCGAAACTGTCGTCGTCGATCGCCGCCGATCCTAAAGCGCCGACGGTCATCGCTCTGGATGCCGCCGGCAGCGCGGCGCATCAGCCGGGCGAAGTGCACCGCACCCTTGGCGAATGGCTCAGGGCCGGACGCTTCTTCATCTGGCCGATCATCGGGGTGTTCCTCCTCGGCATCCTCATCGCGCTGGAGCGCATGGTCAGTCTCGCTCGCCGTGCGGTCGATCCTCGCCGTCTGGTCGAAGTCGCTGGTCACCTCGCCCATGGCGACGTCGCGGCGGCGAATGCCACGGTGAAAAACGGCACCTCGCCGCTGGACCGTGTGCTCGCCGCTGGACTGGGTTCACTCCATCGTCCGCGTGAAGCCCGCGAAGCCGCGGTGGAACAGGCACTGCTGCACGAAACCGGCCAGCTCACCCGCGGCCTGCCAGCGATCGCTGTGCTCGCTGGCGTGTCGCCGCTGCTCGGCCTGCTCGGCACGGTCACCGGTATGATCGACATGTTCGCGGTGATCGCCGCGCAGGGTTCGGGCAACGCCAAGTCGCTCTCCGGCGGCATCAGCGAAGCGCTGGTCTGCACCCAGGCGGGAATGCTCGCGGCGATCCCCTTGCTGTTGCTGCACGCGTGGCTCGCACGTCTGGCGGATCGTCGGTCGCAGTTGCTGGAAGAGGCGGCCTGCGGCGTGCTGGGGTTGACCGACCACGGGGATGCTCCGGTAGCGCA
Organism: Planctomycetota bacterium; assembly: GCA_031426335.1. GTDB lineage: Bacteria > Planctomycetota > UBA11346 > UBA11346 > UBA11346 > BOG-1363. The sequence goes on along the minus strand of JANPLC010000401.1, from coordinate 93 downwards.
ATCGCGGCGGGATGAGGTGGTGTTATGAATCATCGCCACGGTCCGGAAGTCCGGAAGTCCGGAAGTCCGGAAGTCCTTTGCTGCGACATGTCA
>JANPLC010000400.1:0-9730 GCA_031426335.1 Planctomycetota bacterium | reverse complement strand
CGGACCAGAAGCTGGTCTCGGTCTTGCCATCGAACGCCTGCCCTGCAGTGTGCCGGCCCTTGGTCGGCAACGAGCTGCTGACGGCGAGTGGTGTTTCGCCCGCGGTGACGGAGATGATGGACAGAGCGACGAGCAGCAGGTGGCGCATGGTGGTTTCCGGATGGTGAGCAGATGACGTGCACGTGGTGCGCGCCTTTCCTCGTACCGACGACGCATCAGCCTGCTGTCCGATGGATGCGCTGCCACACGAGCACTTCGTCCGCATACGTGGGAATCAGTCATCGGAGCGGTACAGCTCCACCCGCTCATAGGGGCGGTCCGGCAGTGCTGCGGCCTGGGCACGGATCCAGGTCCAGGTGCGCCAATCAGCGAGCAACTCCCGCGCCTTATTGCGGCGTTGTCCTGCGAGTGACCGCGCGGTGCGAGCAACCTGCGGATCTGTGCTGTGCTCTGACAACCACGCCAGCGCCGGCGCGGCTTCAAGGCCAAATTCATCCAGGTAGCGGAGATCGATCGCCACGCCCGCGCCACCCACTTCGCGGCAGTGTTGCACGTTGTGCCACGCCACCGTGCCGCCCACATCCAGCCAGCAGCACCAGACGAGTGTCACCAACGTGGTAAACGCATTCGCATCGATCAGCCAACGGTTGCTGTAGGTCCATGCGATGCGCACAGCGATGAGCACCAGTCCAACGGCGACCAAACCCATCCAGATCGCGGCGCCCAGTCGCCAAGCGCTCAGACCATAGGCATCAACGTAGAGCCACAGGCGCCAGGCTGCAGCGATGGTCAACGCGACGTTCTGCCCGAGCCACAGCAGCACTAAGCGTCGCGCCCACACCGAGCGTTGGGCAGCGCCACCCGGACGGAAGGCAATCAGCACCAACGCCGCCGACACCAGCGCGGCGATCAGCAACGGCCACGCGCCGCGGTGCGCGTAGGTGGCATAGGTCATGCCCTCGGGCAGCCGCAATCCCCCAACCAGGTAGGCGAGGTCGAGCGCGACTTGCAGGGCGAACACCACGTTGACCACCAGCAGGCAACGCAGCACCACCGCGGTGCGATCGACTTCCACGCCAGGAATCGCGTGCCGCGTCATGGGCAGGCGCGGTGGACGCAGGCGCAGCAGGATCCACGCCGCACAGCCGATGCCCCACCACAACACGATCCGCGCCGGGGTCGGCAGGATGCGCTCGGGATCGAGCAACGACGACAGCCACTCACCCAGCCCGGTGAACCAGGTGCCGATCACCGGATTGGCAGCACCGAACAACGCAGCGAACCCGCAGCCGAGCACGAGCGGCAGTACCCAGATCAGCAGTCCAGCTCCAGGGACACGTCGCCCATGGAGCAGTCGCCACGCGGCAACGATCCGGCGATCAGCGGCCACCTGCTGCAGCAGGGTCTTGGGCAGACGCGCGATGGCAGCGAGCCAGCGTAACGCTCCCTGATAACGCGCCCCGCGCCCCCACCACGCACTGAGCAGGATGATGGTGCCGCCGAGCACCGGCGTCAGTACGCCGTTATCGAGCACACACGCGCCCATCACCGGCAGCAACGTCAGCAGCAGCAAGCCGCCACGCGGATCACGCAGCAGGTGCGGATGGCGCGCCAGCACCAACCCGGCGCCACCCAGCAACACCAGGGCGACCACCCAGCCGGGAGAACATCCGGCCAACAGCCGATCAGCTATGATGATCGCCACGAGCGTGACGATGCAGAAGGACGACAGGGAACGCAGGAACGCATGAGCACGCATGGCAACCTCCTCGGTTGCTGGCGATCATGTGTGGTCGGTCGGTGCGACGATGAACTGGGCAAGGGCTCTCGGTGAAGTGACGGTGAAGTCCCACGGAACCGCAACCGCCGATCAACCGGCCGACTGGCCGACATAGATCCCGGGCAGCCGCAGCACCGCCAACGCGCCGCCGTCCGGATGGTTGTCGAGCGTGACGCTGCCACCGTGCAGGTCGGCGATCTCGCGCACGAAAGCCAAGCCCAGGCCGGTGCCTTTGCGACCACTCAGTGGACGTGGCAGGGAATAGAAGCGTTCGAACAAGCGTTCGCGCGCCCACGCTGGAATGCCGGGGCCGTGGTCGCGCACGCTGAGCACCACCATGCCGTCCTGGCCACGAGCGATGAGCTCGATTGCTGAGCCGGCGGGGGCGAAGTCGATAGCGTTGGCGATCAGGTTACCCAACGCTTGGCGTACCAGGAACCGCTCGCCGCGTGCGACCAGCCCGGGCTCGGGATCGCTGGTGATGGTCACCTGCGCTTGAGCGGCCTGTGGCGCAAAGTCATCGACGAGTTCACGCATCAACGTGGCGAGCGGCAGATCCTCGGCGGTCACCGCGCGTTCGCGCCGTTCCAGACCAGCGAGTTGCAGCAAGCGATCAATGAGGTCCTGCACCCGGGCGCTTTCCGCCGCGATGTTACCGAGGAATCGGCGGCGCATGTCCGGCGGTGGTTCTTCAGCCAGCAACTCAGCGGCACCACGAATGCCGGCGAGCGGGCTCTTCAGTTCGTGCGTCAGGTGCTGGACGTAACCTTCGACGTAACTGCGACCGTCGAGGCTGGCTTGGAGTCCGGTGATCGCCTCGCCGAGGCGACCGACCTCACCACCACCGACGCGCGGCACCGGCGGACGTCCGCCAGCTTTCACGGCTTCGGCCCACTGCACCAAGCGCGCAAGCGGACGAGTGATCCACACCGTGGCGGCCAGCGCGACGAGTGCTGCCGCCAGACCAGCGATGATGCCAGCGCGCACCATGCCTTGGCGGGCGGCGTCCATGAATGGCGCGACGCTGTCCACGCCCTTCGACACGCTGACCACGCCGAGGAGTTGTCCGTCACGCCGAATGGGAGCGGCGATGTGCAGCACCGCGGTGCTGCGGTCGCCCGGATCACTGCGCGTGGCGCGGGCGCCGTAGCGGCCCTGCAGCGTGCGGGCGATGTCGTTCCAGCGCGAGAAATCCCGCCCGATGTTTTCGGGTTCGTCGGAGTCGTAGAGCACCACACCTTTCGCATCGGTGACCTGAACGGCGGTGCTGACGTGGTTTTTCTCATGACCGTAGATGCGCGCCGACAATTTTGTTCGTACCACGATCGCCATCGCAGTGGTGATGCCACGGGGAGAAACCGTCCCTGCGTTTGATTCCTCAGCGATCAGTGCGGCGACGATGTTGGCGCTGTCGACCAGGGTTTCCTCCATCGCCTCCTGATAATTGCGATGCAGTTGATCGGCCGCGAGCGAGGCCATCCACCAGCCGCCGCCGGCCATGACCGCAATCGCGACCGCAGCGAGACGCCAACGCAGGCTGAGGAACGGCGACCACCAACGGCTGGCTGGGCTGTTCACGTCGCATCCTCCCACGCGTACCCTTCACCACGCAGCGTGCGGATCGGATCGCTGCCGGCGTGCGCGCTGTGCAGTTTGGCGCGCAGGGTCTTAATGTGGGTATCGACCGTGCGATCGAACGGACCATCCGGACGTTCCCACACCAGATCGAGCAGGCGCGCACGCGGGAACACCATTCCAGGCCGCGCGACCAGCACCGCCAACAAGCGGAATTCGTAGCGCGTCAGGTCGAGCGCCACGCCGTGCCACGTCGCGCTACGGCGTGCTTCATCAAGCACCAAGGTGCTGGTGCCGGGGGAACCCGCCGGCAACTGTCGCGCCGCAACCCGCCGCAGGATCGCCCGCACCCGCGCACTGAGTTCGCGTGGGCTGAACGGTTTGACCACATAATCGTCAGCGCCCAGTTCCAAGCCGACCACGCGATCGACCTCACTGGCGCGCGAGGTCAGGAAGATCACCGGCACGTTGGAAGTCGTGCGTATTTCGCGGCACAGGTCGAAGCCGCTGCCATCCGGCAGGCCGACATCGAGCACGATCAGATCGGCGGCATTCAGATGGGGACGGGCCGCCTGCACCGTGGCGGCCCGCACCACGGTCATGCCCTCGGTGCTGAGCGCGTATTCCACCGCATCGGCGATCGCCGGTTCATCTTCCACCACCAGGATGCGCGGCATGGGGCGCGATCCTGTCGTGCTCCACCCGGTAAGCCACCCGCAGAGCCGAAGGTGGAACCACCCACGCCAACCGCACCTTGGCTCCCGGCCCAGGCGCTCCACCATGCCCGGCCGAGGAGTCCTCCATGCGTGCGTTCCTGACCTTCGCCATCGTCCTGTTCCTGTCGTTCGGCTTGTTCGCCTGCGGCTACCGGGAACGGGTGTCCTACACCTACACCAAACAGAACATGACCCAGCAGGCCATGCTCGATGACGAGAAAAGCGTCGAGAAACTCGACGGCGTGCAGAAGGTCATGAGCAAGATCGACGATCGCAACACCGTGCGCCTGGAAGTGATCGTCGACGAAAAGAAGGAGACCGCCGCCCTCCAATACCTGCTCGACCAGGGTTATTCGCAGGTGCGCAACTGACGCAGGTGCGCCGGTGAGCGAACCTCGCCGCGCGTCGCGTTGTTGGCGGCGGTGGCAACTGGCCTGCCGCCGGCCTGGGCATCCGTGGGAAGTCGCGGTGATCACGCAGGGGACGCTGTTGTGGCCGTACTTCACCGTCGCGCGGTTGATCGCGCCGTATGTGGTAGACGGTAAGGGGCAGGAGTACAAACCGGAATGGGGTGCAGCGATCCTCACGCTGGTGATGGTATCGACCTTCGTCTCGGTACTCCACGTCCGCGGTCGTAGTTCGCGGAGCCGGCGTTTATGGGTGGAAGTAGCAGTGATCATCGGAGTCATTGGCGTGGTTGAACGGCTCATGACCCCGATGATCGGAGTGGTTCGTTAGCGCCTCCCATGACGGGTGCTCAGCAGCTTTCCGCAGTCACGCCGCACAGCGCTGGGAATCCACGCATCAGTGGTTAGAAGCGCCGCATGCGCTCTCCCCACGTTCTGCTCATGATCCCGCTGTTGCTCGTCCTGTGGTGTACCACCGCAAAAGCTGGCGAGGACTCGCTGCCGGATCCCACCGCGTCGCTGCATCCCACCGACAACATCGTCGCCTTGGCGAAACTACGTGTGGCGTTGGCGGCGAAGCCGGACGATCAGCATTTGCTCGGGCTGGCGTTGATGTGCTACGTCAACCTGTGCCTGAGTGGCGAGAAGGAAGATGACGGAGCGGATGGACCGTGGCTAACCTATGCCACAGCGTTGGCGCAGCGGCGGGCCACGGCACGTGGCGGGATGCCAGCTGCGGATTTTGCCCAGGCCGAACCAGAGCTGTGGGTCCGCGTGCTGGCCGGATACCGTCAGGAGGTTGCCGATGCGCTGGCGCGTTGGCCGCAGGATCGCGAACGCCCAGGTCATCGTGCGCTGTTGGTGTTGGCGACCGGCGATTGGCGGACCTTCACGGCCAAGCCGCCGGTGACGCTCCACGAACGCTACGCCGCGCTGCGCACCGGCTTTGAGACCGCGGCGTCGTCGCTCACCAATCACCTGTCGATGCAGAACACACGGCATTATCCTGCGCTCGTGGCGAAGATCGCGTGGCGTCAGGGATATTTGCACCCGCCGCAGATCATCATTGAGGAGAGCGTCGCATTCTCCGCGTGGATGCTCGCCAGCCAGGAGCTCGACGACGCGACCGCGCTCACGTTGCTTGGCGAATTTGCGCTTGCCCTCGGCGTCGAGGTGGTCCCTGGGGAATCACGCACGGCGCTGTGGAAACGCGTGGTGGCTGCAAGCCGCGATCAGGAACCACTTAACGCGCGAGCTTTGGGGATGGCGATGCGCGTGTGCGAACGTTTCCTGGATCGTGAGGCGGGGATGGTGGCGGCGGATGGCCGGTTGCGCCTGTACGGTCTGGGCGACCTGGCAGCGTGGAACCGCGACCGTCTCTACAGCGCAGCGTTTTTTGGATACCTCATCGCCCGCAGCGGTCATCAGGATTATGCACGGGCGGATCGCGAGTACGTCGCCGTGCTGCGCGAGGCCGCGCCGCGATCGGTGATCGCGATGCGTTATGGTGTGGGACATCAGGGAATGAACTTCGCTCCGGACGACCGACCGGCAGCAGAGTACTGGGACGGTCTAGCCGACGCGATCGCTGAGGAGATCGCTCGCACACCCAGGCACAGCAGCGCCACCTTGGCGACCGCGCTCAGCAAGCTGGCGATCGGACGCCCCGAACGCGCGGCCACGCTGGTGCGTGAATTGGTTGAGCGTGACGGCCTGCCGACACGCAGCGTGATCGAGACCCTGATGGCGGCAGCCGGGCCAGCCGGAGAGGTGCCGTTGTTGCTGCCTGCGCTACGCCACTGGAGCGATGCTGCGCCGATGGATATGGAACTCGCGAAGCTGCGCCGCGAATGGTCGCCGGAGAGCCATTTGTTCACGATCGACGGGAAACCACGGCGCACCTGGACCGATGTGACGATCGACAACCGTCAACTGCCGTGGCCGGGGTTGGAACTCCGTCAACACTTCGCCATCCGTTGGCGGGGCATGCTGCATATCGCTGAGGCCGGCACCTACGTGTTGGCGACCGAGTCCGATGACGGCAGCCGCCTGACCGTGGGCGAGGCCGTGGTCGACAACAGCGGCGACCACGGCATGCGCGTGCGTCGCGTGCGGATCGCGTTGGAAGCCGGGTGGTTGCCGCTGCGTCTGGAATACCTGCAAGGCACCGGCGAAGCCGGTTGCCGGTTGTTGTGGCAACCTCCGGGTGGCAGTGGTTTGGTGCCCATCCCCGCAGCTAATCTGGCGCAGGGTTCCGCTGGTCCCGCCGGGCTGATCGCCGACGGATTCGATCTGTCTGACGAGCGCAGACCAGGGCCGACAGCGGACGCTGTGGCTTTCGCCACGGTACGACCATGGCATCTGCGTGCGCAGGAGGAGATCGCTGAGGCGCTCTTCGATGTGGCACGTTATGGCGAGGCCGTGCCGTTCTACCGCGCCATGCTGGTCGATCCTCAGCGTCGTCATGCCGACCAGCGTTTGGCCCAATGCCTGCTCTGGCAGGATCCAGCGGATGTCGATGGCGCGCTGGTGGTGATCCGGATCTCTGGAAGCGTGGTTGGGAATTGGTGCATACGCTCGACTGCATTCGCCGTGCGGGCCGGTTACAGGACCTGGTCGACGCCATCGGCAAGCACAACCAGGATGACGATTTGTGGCCGCTGGTACGTGGATATGCCGCGCTTGAGCGCGGGGAGTTCCTCGTCGCCCGTGATGAGTTCGCGGCGTTGATGGGTGAACGCGGCCCAGGCGAGCGCTTCATGCCGAACGGCCAACTCAATCTTACGCGACTCGAATGGGCAGTGTTGTCACGCCTCGGTGGCAAGGAACCTGACTGGGGCGAAGTCGAGGCCGGCCTGCGTCGCAACCGGGGCGAACCTTACCACGACCTGGCGTTCGATTGGCTCAGCGGTGTGGTGTTGTGGGAGGAGAGCGCTGCACGTGCCCCGATGGTGGAGTACGGCGACGACCTCTTCTACTTCCACGGGCTGGTGGCGCTCACCACCGGTGATCACGCCCTCGCCAAGCGCCGTTTCCAAGAGATCGTCGACAAACATCCCACTTGGACGGAAGCCACGACCAGCCGGGCGCTGTTGCGCTGGTATGAGAAACAGACCGCCGAATCCCTCGCCAAAATTCCCACGGCAAAACCGCTCGGAAAACCGGAGGCCCAGCCGGGTAAACCGCGGCCGGATGCCAACGACTTCTGAACCACAGGATCGCTGCCCATAGTCAGCGGACCATGCCGTCTGCTAGCGTTGCAGCATGCCTAGTCACTGGGGGAGGCCATCCGTACTTCGGTTGAACCTGCGCAATCCGCGCGGAATCACACGGGGTTCGCATGGGCCTAACGGAGTAATCAAGCCCCGTCGTCGGCACCTGTCGCTGGACCTCGGGGAGGTGGCTTACAGGCTGTCGCCTCCCCACTGACAAGGACCTCCTCCAATGACTGCGACTGCTGACGCCGGTGTAATCGGCATGGCCGTAATGGGCCGCAACCTGGCCAAGAACATCGAATCCCGCGGTTACACCGTGGCGATCTACAACCGTTCCTACGAGAAGACCGAAGAGGTCATGCAGTGGGAGCACGTAGCCGTGTGCGGTGGCGAACGCCTCGCCGACGACGATCTCATTCGCGCGCCCGAATTCCGGAAGCCGGCCACGGCGCAGGTATAACAGGTGGAGTTGCTGCGGGCGGTCGTCGGGCAGCGAGATCACCGTGGCATCCGCCGGCTCCACCAAGCCGGGAAGATCCAGCTTCGCCGAACCGGTCACCCGCGTGTCCACCGCGGCCACATCCGCGATCTCCGCGAGCCGCTCGCGCAGGGAATTTGGCGCGCGCTTCACATCGCAAAAGACATCGCCGAAACGGTGCCGCGTGTAGTAGGCGTCGCGGGTCGATTCGAGCGAAAGAATGAGGCTGCGCGACATGCTCATCATCGCGAGCCCGCAAGCCATCACCACGCTCACGGCCACCATCTGGCCCTTCATCTTGCCGATGTCCCGGAGCAGCTTGAGATCGAGTGGCGAGAGCATTCGCAGTTACCAGGCGAGCGACCGCACAGGCCGGCGGTTCTTGTTCTCGCGGATATCCACGATGTGGCCGTCCGAGAGATGGATCACGCGATCCGCCATGTCGGCGATGACGGCATTATGCGTGATGACCACGGTGAGCGTGCCGATCTCCAGGTTCACTTTCTCGATCGCCTCCAGCACGGTGATCCCCGTCTTCACGTCGAGCGCGCCAGTCGGCTCATCGCACAGCAGCACCTCCGGCCGCTTCGCGATGGCGCGCGCGATCGCCACGCGCTGCTGCTGCCCGCCGGACATTTGCGAGGGGAAGTGATCCTGCCGGTCGCCCAGTTCGACGAGGGCCAGCGCTTCTTCGGGCGTCATAGGGTCGTGCGAGATCTCGGTGATTAGCGCGACATTCTCTTTCGCCGTGAGGCTCGGGATCAAATTGTAGAACTGAAAAATGAACCCGACCGAATCCCGGCGGAACCGCGTGAGTTCGTCCTCATCCGCCCCGGTCAAATCCTCACCGCGATAAGCGAGTGTCCCCGCCGTCGGCACGTCGAGGCCGCCGAGGATGTTGAGCAGCGTCGATTTTCCCGAACCCGACGCGCCCAACAGGACAATGAGTTCGCCCGCATAAAGATCGAGGTCCACGCCGTCCAGCGCGCGGATCTCCGTCTCGCCGCTCGGATACACCTTTGCCAGGCCGCGCGCGACGAAGAGCGGTTCACGGCCCGCAGAACCCGCCTCGAACTCCGGCACGCCGGGAGCGGCGTCTATGGGTGTCAGCGAATCCGTGGTCATGGCTTGTTAAGCATCGATCTTGGCGCCCAAACTAATACAGCTCAGAAATGCCCACCACGATCCTCCGCCTCTCCTGCCCCGACAGCGTCGGTCTGCTGGCGCGTTTGTCCGGCTTCTTCGCGCAGCACGGTGGGAACCTTGTCGAGGTGCATCAGTTTACCGATCCGGGTGCGGGTTGGTTTTTTGCGCGGATCGCGGTGGATACAACGACGCTGCGCTGCGATGTGGCGGCACTGCGCGTCGCCTTTGTGCCGCTGGGGCGTGAGTTGCGGGCGGATTGGACACTGCGAGAAACTGAGAGCCGGATGCGCGTGGTATTCCTGGTGAGCAAGCTCGGACATTGCCTCGCGGATTTGCTGTGGCGCTGGCATTCGGGCGAACTGGCGTTTGAGATTCCCTGCGTGATTTCGAATCACAGCGACCTGCGCGGCACG
>JANPLC010000399.1:0-5568 GCA_031426335.1 Planctomycetota bacterium | reverse complement strand
CCCCCCCCCCGCTCCCGGGGAAGAGATCAAATGACCGTGTTTTCCAGCGTGCCGATCGGTGCGATGGTGATCGCGATGCGGTCGCCGGACAGCAGGGTGAATTCGTTGGGCGGCACGATGCCGGTGCCGGTCATGAGGAAGCCACCGTCAGGGAAGCTCATCTCGCGCGTCAGGAACTCGACCAGTTCCTCCGGCTTGCGTTTGAGCTGCGCCAACGTCGTCGCGCCATTGAACATCTCTTTGCTGCCGCGGCTGATGACGATGCGGATCTCGGTCTCCGGCGGCAGCATCTCGTTACTCAGCAGGATGCAGGGACCGAGGCCGGCGGCCTGGTCGTAGCTCTTGGCCTGCGGCAGGTAGAGCGGGTTCTCGCCCTCGATGTCGCGGCTGCTCATGTCGTTGCCGATGGTGTAGCCGATGATCTTTTTGTGCCGGTTGATCACCAGCGTCAGCTCAGGCTCCGGCACGTTCCACTTCGAATCCTTGCGGATGCGCACGCCAGTGCCTGGGCCGGCGACGCGGAAGGGGCTCGACTTGTAGAAGATCTCCGGGCGCACGGCTTCATAGACGCGGGCATAGAAGTCGCCGCCGCCGGCCCCCTTGGACTCTTCCATGCGCGCATCGCGGCTGCGGTAGTAGGTCACGCCCGCGGCCCAGATCTCTTGATGCACCGTCGGCGCGAGCGGCGCGAGCGTAGATTGGTGCATGGTCGCGCCGGTGATGCGCTTGAGAATGGTCGCGAGGGGGTCTTCGTCATGGAACAGGCTGTCCCATTCGAAGCCGGCGAGCAGAAACGATGCGCTGCCCTTTTGGACCACGGCGCCCTGGGCGGTGCGAAAGATCTTTAGCGGCGAGGTCATGGTCACGAGCCTTTCTCAGCGGGAGGAAGGCGCGGACCGTAGGTGGACAAGCGGTAGCGCGCAACGCTCCACTGTGTCGACGTGTGTCGGCGTGTGTCGGCGACCGCCACGGATGTCTACGAATACTCGATCACGGGTTTGCCGAGCACGTCCGCCAGCAGCGTTTTCGCCACCTGCCCATGTGGTCGGCGAACTTCAGGGCGCCGGGCCCTGCAGGATCAACACGCCGTGCGGCGGCAGGGTGGCGGTGGTGAGATCGCCAGTGGTCGACACGGCCAAGGATTCATCAGCGCCGACCTGCGCCAAGCCGCTGGTGTGGGGAATCTGCAGCGCGCGTTCGCCATCGTTGCGGTTGACCACCACCACCAGACGACGGCCGGGACGGTCCCAGCGTGCGGCGCGGATGCCGTCACCCAGCGCGATCGGCGCGCGGCTTCCGTCAGTCAGCAGGCTCTGGGTCGCATCCAACGCCGCGGTCAACGATTGCAGTGCCGGCGCGGGATCGTGCTGATCGACCACCGTCCAGATCAGCCCCTGGGCTCCGCGGATCAGGGCATCCCAGGTGTGCGCGTGGACCTGCGCGTCGACCGGGATCACCGCCAGGGTCGCGCGTCCGGTGGGTGCGTCGCCGTCGCTGGGTAGTTCGCTGGTGGTGGCCCAAGTCGGCAACTTCGCCGGAGCCGGGCCGGCCAGGTGGATCGGACGCAGCGGATCGGCGCGACGCATCGCCGTGGCGGCTCGGGTATCGTTGGTGGTGACCCATGCGCTGAGCGCCGGATGTTTCAGGATGCGCGTCGCGGGTGTGGTGGGTGGCAATTCGATCAGCGCGTTCAGGTGCCGGTACGCCGCCTGGTCCAACCACGTACCATCAGCGAGCGGCGCCAACAACGCTGTGCCGCCGAGATCGGCGGCAACCGTGGCGGAGGTGCCGTGCAGGATGCGCGGGATCTGCAGGTCTCCATCACGGGCGAAGCGTCCACCGATGACTGATAAGCGATTTTTCCCCGCGGGATGGATCTCCAATCCCTGGCCGGGATGGGTCAGGGCATAATACCCAGGTGCGAGGGGACGCACGGTTTTTATCCCAGGGCGTGGTTTGGTGGTGCCCGGACGTTGGACGCTGGCGGTGGTGATGTCGATGTGCACGGAGCCACTGACGGTTTCTACCCGCGTGCCCTGCGTGGTGACGGTCAGCCAGAGATCGGCTTCTTCGGCGTCGATGCGCAGGTGCGGCGTGGTGATTAGCGGTCGCAGGCCCATGGCTGCGGTGACATGCACCGTGCCGAGCGTGACGTGCAGCGGTTGTCGCACGACCTCGACCGTGCGTGTTGGCGGAAGCGTCAGGCGCGTGTCCGGGCTGCACCACCAGGTGATGCCGCGGTCGTCGTTCAGATCGGCGCCGTCACCGCTGACCCGCACCTCGTCCCCAGGGACCAGGCGGAAGCCGTCCACGCTCGCCGCTTCGCGTCCCTGACGGCGCACCTGGGCACTGCCACTGATCAGAACCGGCGGCACCGAGCGCAGCGCGCGGAGATCCGGTTTCGCCAACACGGAGTTTGCCTGGGTGGCACTCAGCGGGGCTGATTCTCGGACATCCGGCGTCAGCGGAACGTTGGCGAGCGGCGCCTTCTCTGGCGCCGCTTCCGGCGTGGCGATTTCTGGCGAGGCGGGTTCCCCGGCGGATTGCGCGGCTGTTTGCGCAACCAGTGCGTCCGGAGTTGGCGTTGGATCCGCCGCGGGCAGCGCGAGTGGGGTTTCTGGTGCAGCGATGACCGGTGTCGTCGGCGGGTTGACGGCTACCGGAATGGTGCGCTGCGGTGCGGGCGCCGTGATCACCACGTCGCGCGTCGGGTTGCGGGTTGGCGCACGTTGCGACCACCAACCACCAATCAGCAGCATAAGCAAGGCGGCCGCGGCAACGCTGGTCCAGGGCAGCCAACGCGGAGCCGCTGGGAGAGCAGCCGCGTCGATGGCGCGATCCAGGCGATCAGCCAGCGCCAAGCGCCGGCTCCCCGACAACGTCGCCATCAGCAAGTCGGCGCGTTGTTCCGCATCCTGCGCCAACACTGCGCGAATCTGCAAGGCGAGCGCCAGTTCGCTGGCGAGGCGTTGATGGAGATCAGCATCCTGCGCGATGAGTGCAGATAGATTGGTGCGTTCCATGTGCGACAAATCGTCATCCAACAGGCGCTCGACCACCACGCTGAGTTGTTCCGGCGTCATGAGCGCACCACTTTTGCGTCGGTGGCGTGAGCGGCGTGAGCGGCGTCGGCATTCCCGCCTCGTTGCAGGCAATCGCGCAAGAACGCTCGGGCGCGATGCAGCGTGACCGACACCCAGGTCTCCGTGTGCGCCAGCTCCACCGCCAATTGTTTGACTGCGACCTGATCGACATAACGACGCTGCAGCAGCTCGCGCACCCGTGGCGTCACCTGATCCAGGCAGCGTTGCAGGTAGGGCTCGGCGTGGTGATCTGGGGCGTTGGCGAGGTGCGACGCGGCGACCTCAGCGAGGGTGGCTTCCAACACGTCGGCTCCGACGTGATCATGACGCGCGCGTTGGCGCAGTTCTTTCAGCAAGCGATTGCGCGCGATACCACGCAACCAAAAGGAAAACGTCCCGCGCGCCTCGTAGGTGCCGATGCTCTCGTAACAGGCGACAAACGTGGCTTGCAGGACTTCATCGACCATCTCCGCCGAACTGGCGTGGGCCGACAGGTAACAACGAATGGGCCGTTCAAATTCCAAAAACAACGTGCGGAACGCCTCGCGATTGCCGGACTGGACTTGGCGAACCAACACATCGGCCTGCGCCGCATCCATCCCGATGGCGAGCGGTGAATTGGCCGCATCAGTCATCGCTGGGGCTCCTTCACGGTGCATTCCCTGGGGCATGGGTTGGCAGAGAGGGGGCAGAAAGAACGCTGGCTCAGCCGTTCGTACGGTCTGAGCCAGCGTTCGTCAGTAACAAGGTAATCTTTAGTTCGTCGGCGGGGTCAGCGACACGGTGACATTCTTCACCGGGTTGCCGCTCTTGTCGAGGATTCGCGCGCTCAACCCGACTTCACCACCACCATTGATGATGACGGCCGAGATCACGTTGGTGCCCTTGGTCAGGGTGAAGGGGCTGCTCTTGTCCTGATCCGCTTCGGCGGCGCGGCCGGCGTACACCGTCAACACTTCGGCACCGTTGACGCGCCAGCTCGAACTATCGTCCGAACCGATCGACAACACGGCTTCGGTCAGTTCCTGCTCGCTGGTGACGTAGACCGTCGCGAGGTAGAGCGAATTGTCCTTCTGCTCCAAGGCATAGACCGCGCCATCAGCCTGGCCGGCACGCCAGCTGACGTCAGCTGCGGTAACCCCAGCCATGGTGATAGTGACCTTGTCGCCTTCCTTGGGCTTGGCCTTGAAGTGACCGGCGAACGATTCCTTGGTGAGGAAATCTTTCTGCGCGTCCTCACCGTGTTCGCTGGCCTTTTCACCGACTTCAAAGGCTTCCAGCAACAGCCAGTTGCGCAGGTAGCCGTCGTCATCGGGCTTGAAGTCGGCGGCCGCAACAACGGCGCCGGAGCAGAGGAGCAGGCAAGAGGCCAGGAAGCGATGGTTCACGGGGTTCATCCTAAGTGGGTGGAGCAGCGAGAAGTTCGCCGCCGGGATCGCCCCTGATTACCACCAGGGAGAGGAATCTTACAGCGGGCTGATACGCGTGGTCGCTGTCAGTCACTCACCGGGCCACAACCTGAAGCCGGCAATAGATCGAACACGGAGCACCAGAGCACCGGAGCGGAGAAGCAGTTGGGTTCTCTCGTACGATCACCCGCTGGGTGCCAACGAGCACAGGCATAAGTCCCTGGGAATTCCTCTGGTGCTCTGGTGCTCCGTGTTCGATCGCCGTTCGATCGCCGCTACCCACAAGTCGACCAGATCGACGAAAGCCCCGAGGAAAACCGCCGGGAGCGCGGCCGCCCTCGGCCGCATTCCTTTACGTCGATGCACGTTGGAGGGCGAATCGTTTTCTTGGGATCGAGACGCGACAACTCAAATAGCGCGTGTTTTCATTGGTTTCGTGGGGAATGCGGCCGGGGGCGGCCGCGCTCCCGGCGGTCATGTTGGGCCGTTTACGCTCATCTTGGACTTAGGGGTAATGAGCAGCTCTGGAAAAGCGGTGTCGATCTATTTGACCGCTGACGCCCGCAGCGTCTGCACATACGCCAGCACATCGCGCAGTTCGCGCGGTTGCAGGATGTGCCCCATCGGTGGCATGAGCGAAAGCGGTTTGCTGCGGTTGGTGATGTCGGCAGTGGCGATGCTTTTCTTGTGGCCCTTGGTGATCTCGATGTCGACCGCGCGGGCGGTTTCAGCGATGATCACGCCGGTGATGACCTCGCCGGTTTTGGTGGTGATCGACGTGATGCCGTAGCCCGGTGCCAAGCGTGCCGACGGCACGATCAGCGATTCCAGCAGGTCGCGCTGGTTCAGCGTGCTGGCGATCTGGGCGAGGTTTGGCCCAGCGCCACCGGCCTGGTTGTTCGGCAGGTGACAACGCGTGCATTGGGCGACGGGGTGGGTGTTGAAGACCTGGGCGCCGCGCTCGACATTGCCGCCGTCCAGACTGAACTGGGCCGGCCTGGCCGCCAGCCTGGCGCAATGGAGCGCGCCAGGCTGAGCCGTGAGGCTGGAGATGGTGGGCCGCCAAGGGCGCCAAG
>JANPLC010000398.1:0-1723 GCA_031426335.1 Planctomycetota bacterium | reverse complement strand
GTGCGCCGGCGGAGGCATGCCACACTACCCACACGCGACCGCTCGCATCGGCGGCTAACGACCCGCCACCATCGAGGCCACCGGCACGCTGTATGAGTTGGCGTTGCGGCTCGAAGGCGCTGCGCTCGTCGTTCAGGCGTGTGTAGAGCATGCCCGCACCGCCATCCGGTCCCTTTGGCACTGCCGTGGTCGAACCGTTCCATGCCACGTGCACCCGGTCTCCACGTCCAAGCGCGAGCTGCACGCCGCGGATGCTGCCCATCGCCACCGCCGCGCCGTCCTGCGAGTTCACCCGCAGTGGCGACGAGAACGCCGCATCCGTCGGACCCCGTCGCGCGTACAGCAGGTTGCCCGCGGCGGGAGCACCGCTGAACCACACCAGGTGCACGGTGCCATCCGCAGCAACCATCGCCTGCGGCTGCACCCCGCCGGCCGGCAGACGTTCCACCAGGACCACCGGCTCCGCGCCACGTAGTGCGCCGATGATGAGCAAAAACATGATGAACTGCCGCCACATGGGTAATCTCCTTGGGCTCATATGTCCGGTCGGCGGCGGAACGTTACCTGCGTGCCGGCCCGGCAAGAAGGTACCACCAATAGAGGGCGGCCGCTGGTCACGGTTGGTAACGCAGCGACCACCAGCGGACATCTGCGGGCGAGGAGCCGTCCCTATGTCTCTGCCCCGTCCCGTCCTGAGAGCCAATTGTTACCCGCAGATGACCGTATGGCGGGGAGGCGTTGCGGGCCCCCTACTGTGTTTGCTGCTGGCACTCAGCGTCGCGGCACACGCCGGTGAGTGGTCGCCCCCAATCACCCTGGTGGAGGCGCACGGACGCTTGGCCATCGGCAACCAGCTCCATGTGGTCGGTCATTCCGGGGCGAACCTGGTGCATCGCCGCTCAAACGATGGAGGCACAACCTGGACCACGGCGACCACCATTGCGGCGGCGGCTACCAACTACCCGATGCAATACGGCGGGCTGTTCGCCGTCGCGGACACTCTTTACCTGCTCACTGCCGCAGGCGACATGGGCCCGTCAGCGCGGCACCTCGATTTCCGCCGGTCCGCCGACAACGGCCTGACCTGGACGGCACCGGTGCGCCTGACCACGAACGGACAGGAACTATTCCGCGCACAACTGGTGGTGAGCGGAGCCTACGTCCACGTCGGCGGACAAGGCGCTCCCAGTACGGGCACGAGCTGGTACTTCCGCTCAGTAAACGGCGGCACGAGCTGGGAAACCGGCCGGTTGATGGCGAGCGGCTTGGGCTCCTACGGCGGCGGGCAGACCATTGCTGTCGATGGTGCGACCGTGCACCTCGCCTACACCGCGACCCGCAACGGCCCAGGCGCAGGCGATACCAAATACTGCCGCTCGACCGACAACGGGACGACGTGGTCGTCGGCCATCACGATCGGTGAGAATACATCCAGCAGCGACCGCCAAGCGCGGGTGCAACTCGAAGCCGACAGCGGCCGCGTCTTCGCTTCGTGGCAGCGAGAAGCCACCGTGGGTGGTGGCGCGATTCCATCTGATCGCCTGGGCTACAACACCTCGGCGGATGGCGGCGTGACCTGGGGCACGGCGCGCACCCTGCCGTTCCACACCGGCGTCGACCGCAACCACCAGCAAGCCTGGATGACGGCCGGCGGTGATGTGCATCTGATCTGGCGTCACGGCGACACTGCCGACGATCCTACCGGTTATCTGTATTCCAGCGA
>JANPLC010000397.1:0-20462 GCA_031426335.1 Planctomycetota bacterium | reverse complement strand
CAAGAGCAGCGAACATACGCCGATCATTTTTATTACGGCGTACAGCGATACCGAAATGCCCGCTTCTCGCGGCTACTCCTTAGGGGCGGTCGTAGTCGCGTTCGACCGCGATGGGCGTCGGCGCCGAGGTGCGCACCTCGCCATCGTTGGCGCTGTAAGCGTACTCCGCGGCGATGGTCCATTGGGGATGATCCCACTCGGCTGACAATACCAAGACCTCGACATCAGTGTCTTGCACCACCGTTCCGAGGCTGCCCTCGGCGGTCAGCACCAAGTCATCGGTGCGGACATAACTCACGCGTAGGCCAAAGCCCTCGATCGGGGTGTGCCAGTGCAGCATGCCGCCAGCAATCCAATCGACATCGACGTCCTGGGTGGTGGCCCGCAGCCGTTCCGATGACGACGCCGAGAACGCGCTGTCCGCCTCGATGTTCTTGGTCCCGCCATAGAGCGCGTAAGCGAAGCTGGAAGTCCCCGCTTCAAGAAAGCCGGTGGCCTTGCCGCCATCCACCGACACCTGGCTGTCGCGCAGGCGGATGGGATAGATCGACTGAGGCAGGAAGATCGGCGTGCGCGCCGGATCGATGTCCTGCAGTTCGTTGTAGAGCCCCACCGGCACCTTCACCCGACCGGCCTGCAGGACCAAGGCTTGGTCGATGCTCACTTCGGCGAAGGCCCAGTCGAGGCGCACGGCGCCGTTCTCGTAACGTCCCAAGTCGCGCACGTAGAGCTGGGCGCCGATACGAACGCGGTCGAGCGGCCGCATGGTTGCGTTCAACGCTGCCTCATACAGATCGCTCGATCCGTCCAGCGAATCGTTGTCGAGGTAATTGTTTTCCCAGGTGCGGTACCAACCGAAGCTGACGAAACCGTGTGCCTCCAGGCGGGTTTCCTCGACGAACGCCTGCACTCCCTCGGCCGACAAGACCGGGCCGCAGGCGCACACCAAGGGCAAGATGCACAGACGAACAGATGCCACGCTGGACCCTTATTGGCTGCCTGCTGTGATGTGGACTGAAAATGACTGCGCTGCTGTAGGTGCCGGCAGCGGTGGTGCAATGATACCATGAATATCCTTCGGGTGGGTGCACCCATCGGCGCTGGCGTGATCGCGCTCGCCGCCATGATGCCCAGCGTGCAGCACATCCCCTTCGCTCATGAAGTCGCCATTGCCATCCGTGCCGCCCGCGAGGCTGGCGCCACCGCCCTGCAGATGCAGGGTGGTATTGAAGCGGTAAAGAAGGCCGATGGCTCGCCAGTGACTCCCGGAGATCTGGCCGCCGACGCCATCGTACGCCAGCATCTGACACTCAATTTTCCGCGCGACGCCATTTTGAGTGAAGAAGAAGCGGACTCGGCCGAGCGCCTGAACAACCGCCGGTTGTGGATCATCGATCCCATCGACGGCACCAAAGACTACGTCGCCGGCACCAGTGAATGGGCGGTGCAGGTGGCATTGGCCGTCGATGGCGTGCTGGTACTCGGCGTGCTCGACCTGCCGGCGGAAGGTTTGTGCCTGGTCGGTGTGCCTGGGCACGGCGCCTGGATCCTCGACCCCAACGGTCAGCGCCCGCTGCCGCTGGATCCGGCCAACGTCGATGTGCTCATCACCAGCCAGAGCGTGCGCAATCGCGACGCCGTGGCCAAGGTCGCCGCTGCCCTGCCGGAGTTCCGCTCCCTGCATGCGACCTCGGTCGGCGTGAAGGTGTGGCACATCATCAGCGGACGTGCGGGACTCTACGTGCATCCACGGCCCTTGGCGGAATGGGACGCCGCCGCACCTGCCGCCGTGCTGCTGGCTGCTGGTGGCAGCGTGACCGACCTCGCTGGTGGAGCGCTGCGGTTCAATTCCCCAGGTGGCCGCTGCCTGGGGTTGGTGTACTCCAAACGCCAGGACCACCCTTCGTTGATCGCCCGCATGGCCGCCGCGGGCGTGGAACTGATGCCGTGAACTGGACCACCCGGCGCGCCATGCTCGCCCTGCTGGCCTGCCTGCCATTCGTCCTGACTGGCTGCGGCGCTGCCCGCGGGGTGAACAACGACAACATCGACTTGGTGACGTGGTTCATCGAGGACGTCGCCCATGGCCAGACGCGCAATCCGCAGGAACTGGTCCTGCCGAACAGCAGCGAAGAGATGGAACGTCTCGCCACCTGGCTCACCGGCACCAGCGTGGGCGACCAGTACCATCCGCCCCGCCAACTCGCCAACCGCCGTGAGCGCTGGTCGGTCATCAAGACGCTGTTCCGGCAAGGACAGGCCGTGGTCCTGGATGATGGCTTGATCGCAGCCAGCCCGCAGCTGCCAAAGGATGACCAAGCCTACGCTCTGCCGATCATCGACGCGGAGAACCTCGACCGCCGCGCGCTCGACGCGCTAGTGATTGCTGTGGCCAAGGCCGAACACGCCCAGGCCAAGGTCTGGCTCGCGCACTCCAGTGCCGCGCGCCTCGCCCTCGATGTGCAGGGCGGCGCGACACGCCGGGTGGGAAAGTACTGACGCCATACGTGCGCGGATTCCGCCGCCCCCTGTAGTTGCACCCCTGCACACGTGGCCACCATGCGCGTCCCGCCCGAGGTCCGCGCTATGAGCACTGTCACTACCACCGCCTTGCAGGCCTCGTTGGTCGAGTTGATCCGCGTGACCTCCACCGTGTTGCCGCGCGACGTGGTCACCGCCGTCGACGGTGGACGAAAAAATGAAGAGGCCGGCACCAACGCCGCCTACGCGCTCGACGTGATCGACTGCAACATCGGCCTGGCCAAGACCAAGAGCCAGCCGCTGTGCCAGGACACCGGTTCGATCCTGGTCTACGTGCACACGCCGGTCGGCTACGACCAGATCGAGTTTGAGGAAACCTTCATCGAGGCGGTGAAGGAGGCGACGACCAAGGGTTACCTGCGCCAGAATTCGGTCGACAGCATCACCGGAAAAAACAGCGGCAACAACGTCGGCCCAGGCACGCCCGACTTCCACTTCCACCAGTGGCGTAAAGACCACGTGGAAGTGAAGCTGATGCTCAAAGGCGGCGGCTGCGAAAACGTCGGCGCGACCTACACACTGCCGAATCCGAAGTTCGGCGGACGCGATCTGAAAGGTGTGGAGAACGCCATCCTCGACTGCGTCCTGCAAGCACAGGGCCAAGGCTGCGGCCCAGGGATCCTCGGCGTCGGCATCGGCGGCGACCGCGTCAGCGGTATGGCATGCGGCAAGTCGCAGCTGCTCCGCGTGCTCGACGATGCGAATCCCGATCCGGTGCTCGCTGAGTTGGAAAAAACCGTGGTCGCCAAAGCCAACCAATCCGGCATCGGTCCAATGGGCTTCGGCGGCAAGACTACGTTGCTCGGCTGCAAGGTCGGCAAACTCAACCGCGTGCCCGCGTCGTTCTTCGTCTCGATCAGTTACATGTGCTGGGCGTTCCGACGGCAGGGCGTGAATCTCGCCGCCGACGGCAGCATCTCCAACTGGCTCTACTGAGGTCCCCATGGCCGTCATCCCACTCACCACGCCCATCACCGAAGCCCAGATCCGCACGCTCAAGGTCGGCGACACCGTCGAGATCACTGGTCGGATCTATACCGGACGCGATGCCGTGCACCACCGCCTGCACCACGGCGAAAAACCGCCGGTCGATCTCGCCGGTCAGATCATCTACCACTGCGGCCCGGTGATGGTGAATGAAGGCGATAAATGGATCTGCAAAGGCGCGGGCCCAACGACCTCGTCGCGTGAAGAGCCCTACCAGTGGGAAGTCATGCGCGACCACCATATCCGTGCCGTGATCGGCAAAGGTGGTATGGGCCCCAAGACACTCGAAGGCTGCGTGAAGTACGGCTGCGTCTACCTGCACGCCATCGGTGGCGCAGCGCAGGTCGCGGCGGAAAAAATCACCCGCGTCGACGGCGTCGATTGGATGGACCTCGGCAGTCCGGAAGCCATCTGGCACCTGTGGGTCGAGAAATTCCCCTGCATCGTCACCATGGACAGCCACGGCAATTCGCTGCACAAGCAGGTGTTCGAGGCTTCGGCGGCGGCGCTGGAGAAGCTCAAGGCCTGAGTCCTCGTTTTTGGAGGTGGACGAGCATGTCGCAGATCGCCTACATCGGCAACATTTCCGCGGAAGAACTTGGAGAAATTTTGGTGCTGGCGCCGCTGCGGGAAATCAATGAGAAGCGCTTTGGTTTCTCGTCGCAGAACCGGTTCGAGAACCCAACGCTCGCGCATCTCGTCACACGCCTGGGTACCTGCACCGTGTGCTCCGGCTCAGTTTTTGTGCACCTGGCTGAAATCATCGAGTCGTTGTTGGTCCCAGGCCTGGACCTTGAATCCAAAGCCCTTTCCCGTGACACCGGAGCGTGGGTCAGCGTGTATACACCCAACCAGATCCCTCAGATCATCTCCGATCTCAACGAATTCTCCGCTGAGGAGTTCAACGAGGAAGAACGTGCCCTCATCGCCAATGGGATTGCTTGGTTCATCGCCCACGCCGAACAGTGCACGGAGGACCAAGTGTGCGTGTTGTGTGTCTCGTAGTCCTCGCTGACCTTGACACCTCAGCATCCATCCCGCCACGGGCCAGAGTTTTCGACAATCCTGTTGTCGAAAACTTGGCGATAACCGCCTGACCTGGTGTCGAAAACCTGTCGAATGGACGACATGATCGGCTAAAGCCCACCATTGATCCGGCCACGCGCCGCCATCATGCGCGCTTCTCAGAACCTTCCTCGGGACCACCGCCATGACCCTCGCCCAGCTCCAAGACTACACCTTCACCACCAAGTACGCCCGCTGGAACAAAGCCATCGGCCGGCGCGAGAGTTTCAGTGAAGCGGTCGACCGCGTGATGGGCATGCATGCCGCGACCTACGCGGGCAAGGACATCGCGGAGGAGATGGCCTTCGCCACCGCCGCGATGAAGGAGCGCCTGGTGCTCGGCAGCCAGCGTGCGCTGCAATTCGGCGGCAAGCCGATCACCGACAAGAACGCGCGCCTCTACAACTGCACGGTGTCGTACTGCGATCGTCCGCGCTTTTTCCAAGAAGCACTGTGGCTGCTGCTGTGCGGTTGCGGCGTGGGCTTCTCGGTCCAGCGCCACCACATCGCGCGCCTGCCCGAGGTCGCCCGCCCAGGCAAGAGCCGCGTCACCTACGTGATCGAAGACTCGATTGAAGGCTGGTCGGACGCGCTCGGCGTGCTGCTGTCGTCGTATTTTGTCAGCGATCAGCCGTTCCCAGAGTTTTTCGGCAAGCAGGTAAAATTCGACTTCTCCAAGATCCGCCCCGCCGGCGCGGCGTTGTCGAGCGGCATCGGTAAGGCCCCAGGCCCAGGCCCGCTGAAACGCTCGCTCGAACAGATCCGCCTGCTGATCGACACGCGTCTGACCAGTATCGGCCAGCGTTGCACGCTGCCGTCGATCGACTGCTACGACATCCTGATGCACGCCAGCGACGCGGTGCTCGCCGGCGGCGTGCGCCGTTCCGCCACCATCTGCCTGTTTTCACCCGACGATCAGGAGATGGCCACGGCTAAGACCGGTGACTGGTTCGTGAAAAATCCGCAGCGCGGCCGTTCCAACAACTCGGCGCTGCTGCTACGCGACAAGACCACCTACGCGGAGTTCGCTGCGCTGATGCACTCGGTCAAGGAGTTCGGTGAACCCGGCTTCGTGTGGGCCGACTCCACCGAGATCATGTACAATCCGTGCGTCGAAATCGGCATGTACCCGGTCGACATCGACAGCGGGGAAAGCGGTTGGGCGTTTTGCAACCTCTGCGAATTGAACCTCAAAGCCTGCACCACGCCGGAAATCTTCGCACGCGCTTGCAAAGCTGCGGCGATCCTCGGCACGCTGCAAGCCGGCTACACTTCGTTTGATTACCTCGGCACCACCACCGAACGCATCGTGCGGCGCGAGGCGCTGCTCGGCTGCTCGATGACCGGCATGATGGACAATCCCGCCATCGCCTTCGATCCGGTGTTGCAGACCAAGATGGCGAAACTGATCCTCGACGTGAACGCGGCGTTCGCCGCCAAACTCGGACTGAATCCAGCCGCGCGCGCCACCTGCGTCAAACCCGCGGGCACGACGAGCTGCATCCTGGGCACCGCGTCGGGCATCCATGCCCACCACGCCAAGCGGTACTTCCGCCGCGTGCAAGCCAACAAGGCCGAGATCCCGTACCAGTACTTCCAACTGCACAACACCCGTGCGGTCGAGAACAGCGTGTGGAATCCCAACGGCACCGACGCGATCATCACCTTCTGCATCGAGGTGCCGGAAGAAGCGCGCACCAAGAACGACCTCAGCGCGGTCGAACTGCTGACGCACGTCAAGTCGACGCAAGAACACTGGGTCGACGCCGGCCGTCGCCCGGAACGCTGCGCCGCGCCGTGGCTACGCCACAACGTCAGCAACACCATCACCGTGCGCGACAGCGAATGGGAAGAAGTCACGCGTTTCATCTACGAACACCGTGAAGCCTTCGCCGGCGTCTCGCTGCTGCCCGAGGGCGGCGATCTGGATTATCCGCAAGCGCCGTTCTGCGCCGTGTGGACGCACGAAGAAGTGCTCAAGGAATACGGCGTCGGCAGCCTGTTCGCCTCGGGTCTCATCGTCGACGGCCTGCACGCCTTCGACGACGATCTATGGGGCGCGTGCGCGTGTGCGCTCGGCACCGGCAAGTCGCTCGACCTGCCCGCGCTGAAGACTGACGGCACGCAGGATCTGGAAGCGCTGCAGGAACAGCTGAAAAAACTTCTCTTGCAGAAGGACTGGGTCCGCCGCGCCCACAAGTTCGCCGAGAACTACTTCGGCAAGGATCTGCGCCGCATGACCTACTGCTTGAAGCGCGTACACAACTGCAAGCTGTGGGAAGACCTCCAGCGCGAGTACGTGCCGGTCGACTACACGCTGATGCTGGAGACCATCGACAACACTGGCCGCGTGGAACTGGATCCCGCGTGTGCGGGTGGGAAGTGCGTGGTGTGAGCGATTCACTCCCGTCCATCCACTACGACAACACCACGCTGACGATCACCACCGTTGATGGGCTGGTACATACCATCGCGTGTAGTTCGATTGTCGTGGTGGGTGAACGCACCGATGTCGGCGGTCCTCATGTAGAGGACTATTGGTTGGTGTTCGTGCTCACAGACGGAACTACTTGGGAAATCGGCAGCGAAGATCCCTTGTTCGGTCCAGCTTACGACATTCTGGGAGAAGCCTTGGCAGCATCCCCGTTTACCCCTGGCCTGTGCAACCGGACCGATGTGGCCAGTCGGATCCTATGGCCTATCGAACACCGTGATGCTGCGCTCATCTCACCGGCGCTGGATGGCCAAACACACCACTCCTGGAGCACGGTCGTACGCAAGCTGCTCGCGGACCACGGCTACGCCTACTAGTTTTCCCAATTTGGGAAATTATTGATTGACCCTCAGGGATCAGCGCCACGCTGGTACCCGTGCGCCTGTTCAGCCTGTCCACTCTCCGAGCCTTCTGGCAACAACATGCGGACAGCGAGCGCTTCCTGCGTGAATGGGCCAAGATCGTCGATCACAATAGCTGGGCCTCTGCCCACGACGTGAAACGCTCGCTGCCCAGCGCTGATCAACTCGGTGACCGCTTGGTCTGCTTCGACATCCACAACAATCACTATCGGCTCATCGCGGTCATCGACTATCCCTTTCAGGTCGTGCTGGTGCGCTTCATTGGCACGCATGACGACTACGATCACCTGTTGAGCCAAAAGAACTGGAGAAAGAAACTCTTATGATCCGCACGCTGAAACCCATTCGCACCAAAGCCGATTACGAGGCTGCCCAAACTCGCGCCGCTGAACTGGTCCTGGCGTCACCGGCCAAGGGTTCCGCCGCGGGCGACGAACTCGACATCCTCGCCACGCTCATCGTCGCCTACGATCATGAGCACTTTCCCCTCGGGCCGGCGGATCCGATCGCCGCCATCGCCTTCGCGATGGATCAGCGTGGGCTGGAGCCGAAAGATATGGTTCCCTATTTAGGCACACGTTCGCGGGTGTCCGAAGTGCTGAGCGGCAAACGCGGACTCAGCATTGAACAAATGTCACGCCTCCATCATGGCTTGGGTATTCCGTTGGAGTGCTTGATGCCCACCGTCAGTCCACGCCAGCCCCCCAGGCGCAGCGTGGCGAAACCTCGTCGCGTGGCGGAACGCCGCCAGCCCTACCGAGTCTGACCCGATGGCCGTCCTCCTGCGTATCGCGACGGCGAACGACCTCGCCGCCATCAACGCCATCTACACCCACTCCGTCCTGCATTCGTCCGCGACGTACCAGACCGAACCAAGCACCGACGCCGAACGCGCGGCATGGTTCGCTGCGCACGGCCCACAGCATCCCGTGATCGTCGCAGAGATCGACGGTCGCGTGGTCGGTTGGGGTTCGCTCTCGTCATTCCATTCCCGCGCGGCGTTCAATCGCACGGTGGAGGAATCCGTCTACATCCATCAGGACTTCCATCGTCGCGGCCTCGGCAAGGCGATCTTGATCGAGTTGCTGGCACGGGCGAAAGCGCTGGGCCATCACCGCGTGATCGCGGCGATCTCTGGCGATCAGGAACCGAGCTTGGCGCTGCATCGCGCGCTCGGCTTCGTCGAATGCGGCCGCTTGAGCGAAGTCGGTTTCAAGTTCGGCCGCTGGCTCGATCTGGTCTACCTCGAGCATCGGTTGACGTAGGTGTATGACCGCGCGGGTATGCCGCGCGGGCCCACCCGTGCCACCATGTTGACGTCACGCGAGGATCTCACGACTCGCGCCGTCCGCAGGTGGCGCTAACGTTCGTCCCGTCCACGGTCAACGGCGCGCTGGCGTCGCGTGTACCTTCATCGCACTCCCTGGTGATCCGCCATGCCCACGCGCCTGCTCCTGCCGCTGTTCCTCCTCCTCGCACTACCGCTCGCCCTGATGGCCGGCGAAGGCATGCCCTCGCCGATCACGCTGTTCGGTCGCGCCCATGTAGTGACCGTACACTTCCCTGTCGCCCTATTGATGGTGTTGGCGCTGATCGAGGTCCTGCGCTGGCGGCGCAAGACTGGCTCGATGGACCAGACCGTGGCGGTCATCGCCGTGATCACCGCGCTCAGTTCGATCGTGGCGATGATCCAGGGTCTGATGCTGGGCGGCGACGATGGCGAGAGCGACTTCGCCCGCTTGGTGGCGCTGCACAAATGGCTCGGCATTGCCACCACGGTGGTCGCCTGTGGGACGGCTGCCGTCGCCCTGCGCCGGCAGCTCGGTGACACCATCGGCCTCACTCGCCTTTACCGTGCGCTGGTCTTGCCAGGTGCCATGTTGGTGAGCCTAACCGGCCACTACGGCGGTGCCTTGGTGCATGGCGAAGGTCACCTGCCAATCATGCCGTGGGAGGTGTGGCAGCGCATGTTCGGTAGCAAGGAACCCACGACCCTTGATCCGGCGCACGCCGACCTGCCTGAAAAAGTCGACTTCTGGCGCGACGTCGACCCCATCTTCAAGAAGGCCTGCTACGAATGCCACGACGCCAAGGAGCAGAAGGGCGAGCTGCGCATGGACAGCCGCGAGGCCCAGCTCAAAGGCGGCGAGGGTGGCCCCTCGATCATCCCCGGCGACAGCAAGAAGAGCCTGACGGTGATCCGCATCCGCGGCGAAGGCGAGGACCCGCGCATGCCGAAGAAAAAGCCGGCCCTGAGCGAGCGCGAGATCGCCCTGATCGCCAAGTGGATCGACCAGGGTGCGGAGTGGCCGGCGAAACCGTAGGCGAGCGCTACGCGTGCGGCGTGCGGCGTTTTTCGGTACCAGGTCCCCGTTTGCACCTGTGGGCCAGTGGCAGACGGCTGTAGCAAGGCAACGCCGCACACCGCACACCGCACACCGCACACCGCACGCCGCACACCGCATGGCGCGAGCCCCGCGAGCATCCCGCACAGCGCCCCCCTGTCCCACCGGTTGACCGTGGCCGAAACCGGGCGGCCTTGTTATTCTCGGCCGTTGTCTCCTTCCGGTCGCTGACGTGCGTCCGGTAGTTCTCGTCACACCGGAATCTCCATGACGGATCTCGCATCCCTCATCAGCAAAGCCAAAAGTGGACAGGGCGAAGCCTTGGCCGCGTTGATCGAGGCCATGGCGCGTGACCTGCGCGCGTTCATCGCCACCTATGCCACCTCGCGCACCATGGCCGAGGACGCGCACACCGCGACCTGGATCCAGGTGCGCCGGGAATTGAGCACCTGTCCACCGAACGCGCAGGCCATCACCTGGATGCGGCAGCGCGCCACTGGCATCCTGCGCCAGTTCCTGGATGAGGAGCGCTCCTCCGCCATCGCTGCCCGTGATGGCCTCCGTCACGTGATCGCCCAGGACGGCCTCGAAGGCCTGGACGCCCTGATTTCACCCAGCAATGAAGGGGCGTCGCTGCTGAACCAGCGCTACGCCGACTTCGACGAGCCCACTCAGCTGTTGGTCAGCCGCCGCTATGGCGATGGCGCGACCCTCAGTGACTTGGCCGGTGAGATGGGGTTGAATGACGGCGAGATCGCCAAGCGTTTGTTCAGTGCGCGCGCGGGGCTGCATTGGCGCTCCACCGACGCTGATCGCCGCCCACCCGATGACCCGCACCTGGCCATCGCCATCGATCAGTACTTGGCCGAGGCGCTTGATGCCAACGGCAAACAGAATCTGGGCACCAGCTTGATGAAGGACTTGGGACGGGCTGCCGCGTTTACCCGTCAGGCACGTATCGACCTGATGCTGCATGCGATCTTCGGTCCTTACACCAGCGAGGAAGCCCGCAGTCTGGCGACCACGCTGGTGAAGGTCGAACACAAACGCCGCAATGAGAGCAGCCTGCTGCAAGTGGTCGCGCCGCCGCGCACACCGGTGGGCAGTGGCACTGAACTGCGTCTGACCAATGAGCGCGTCGGCGAACGCCAAGGCGCAGGGCCCAGCTCCGCCATCACCACACCGGCCCGGGCACCCGTCCGCGCACCGCGCTCGGCCAGCACCGCCCGCCGGCAAGGCAGCAGCGGCGATGCGAACCTGCTCAACCGCGAACGCCCACGCGCACGTGGCAACCGTCAGACCATGCTCATCGGTGGTGCGGTCGCGGTCGTCGGTCTAATCGCGTTGCTCATGGTGTGGAGCAACAGCGGCGGAAAGGCTGAGGCAGAATCCACTCGTCCTGGTAAGGGTGCGATCGCCTCAGTGCTGACCACCACCGGCAGCGCCCAGCTCAGCGATGGCAAGACCCTGGTGAAGGGCACCAGCATCTCCGCCGGGCAGGGCATCGACAACCAGCGTGGTGAAACCAGCCTCGAAATGGCCGGGGCGACCCGCGTGGTACTCGGCAGCGGCACGCAGGTGGCGTCGTTCGACACCCTGCCCGACCGCACCGGCCAGGTCGCACTCAGCAAGGGTTCGCTCGACATCCAGGTGAGCACCAACCCTGGCGTCGAAGTCCGCACCGCCCACGGTCGCGTGACCTTCGGCATCAGCCGTGGCACGGTGACCTGCGAAAGTGATCGCACCCTGGTGCATGCGGTGAATGGCAGCCTGACGGTCGCTGGCGCAAACGGCGCCGGCGTCATGCAGGTGCCGCCCGACCAGCGCGTGGAAATCCTTGCCGGCGCCGCGCCGCGTCTGCTGCAGGCCGCCGCCTTCGTCCGTGGCATCAACCTTGGCGGCACACCGGTCACCATCGATCGCCGACGTTGGTTGTCGCACCGCGAGGCGCTCAGTGCGGGATTCGCGCTTGGTGCCGGCACCAGCATCGCACCGCAGGCGATGTTCACCGGCAGCGGGCTCGACTTCGATCGCAAGACCATGCTCGATACCGGACTGATCGGCTCCGGCGGTCCAGTGCAATTCACCCAGATCCTGCCGGATGGCAGTTATTCGCTGACCCTGTGGCTGGCAAACACGGCGAGTGTGGATGTCGAACGCATGGGCATGACGGTCAACGATCAGCCGGTGTCGCTGGGCGGGACCCTGCTCAAACGCGACACCTGGGCGCAGCTCGGCCCCCTGCCAATTCGCGCGAGCAAAGGCCGCATCGAGGTGTCGCTCGCCGGTCAGGGCAACGCCCGTGTCGCCGGCATCGCCCTCGAAGCCCCAGGCGGTGACCAGCTGGTGCTGCCCTCGGCGGTGGCGATCACCGGTCCGATCGATGGCGCGGCGTATTATTCTGGCGAAACGGTCACCATCCGCGCCGAAGTGGTGGGCAAGGTCAAGGCGGTACAATTTTATTCCGGTGACACGCAGCTGGGCGAAGCGACCAAGGAGCCGTATCTGGCCGCCATCGCCAAACTGGAACCCGGCGAACATCGCATCGTCGCCCGCGCCATCAACTTCAGCGGCGAAGCCAGCGAGTCCCTGCCGCTCGCCCTCAGCGTCATCCCGGCGTTCGGCACCGGCACCATCCTGGTCGAACGCTGGACCGGCCTGGACGGCGACAAGCTCGCTGACGCCGACGGCAAGGACAAGATCACCCAGAAGCCACAAAACAGCGGTGAAGCCAAGGAATTCGCCACCAAACTCAACTGGGGCGAGCGCTACTACTGCCGCATGCGCGGCTACATCCACCCACCGCTGACCGGAGAGTACGTGTTCTGGATGGTCAGTGACGACGAGGGCGAACTGCTGCTGTCCACCGGCGACGACCCCACCGCCGCACGCCGCATCGCTCATTCACCCAGCGCCACCGGATCCCGCGAGTGGACCAAACACGGCTCGCAACAATCCAAGCCCATCCCGCTCATCGCTGGCCAGAAGTACTACATCGAACTGCGTTACAAAGAGCACGAAGGCGACGACTGGGGCGCGTGTGGGTGGAAGCTGCCGAATGGGATGATGGAGCGGCCGATTGCCGGGGTGCATCTCAGCCCGTTCAAGCCCTGATCCTGGATTCTTCTTTGCTGACTCCTGAGTGGCGTAGACAAACGTAGGAGGCCTGATGAAATTTTTCGACCGCCGCACCATTCCTACCGAATTGATTCGCGCCGCCTTGTTAGTTGGGTGCTTTGCCGGTTTGTGTGGGGGGATTCAACACGAGCCCTCTCTGCCAAAATCGCTTTCATCTCTGTTGGGATTTATTTGGGGATCATGTATTTCGTGATGATTAGGTGGAAGGCTGGTTACTCCCACACGCGAAAACCCACCGGCACAAGAGCCACATCCGTAACCAAGTCTTTGGGCTTGATCAGCTAGAACCCGCGGCCAAGGAACCCCAAGTCCAGCCCAAGCAAGCGACACAGGAACCTGAGTCCACTGTCCTGATCGAGCGTGGTCTTCACGAACAGCACGACTACCGAGCCGTCGAGTTGGACGTGCACCAACTCAGCCAGCTTCACCGCCATGAGTTCCTTCGGCAGGGCGCCACTCAGGTGCAGGCGCACCTGACGATCCTGTACGTCGATACGGTTCACTGACAACTCACGGCTGCGAAGGCGGATGGCGCGCACCTGAAAGAGCCGGGCGACCGGTTCCACCAACGCGCCGAAACGATCGCGCGCCGAATGCGCGATGGCGGCGAGGTCGCTGAGTTTGCGGCAGGAGTCGAGCTGTTTGTGCAGTTCGAACTTGAGCGCAGGATTCTCCAGCCACGTGTCAGGGATATAGGCGTCTACCGGAAGGCCGAATTGCAGATCGGCGGCTTGCGCCGTCGGAGCTGCAGGACCACGCGACGCTGACGACTTGGTGCTCGGCGTGGTGCCCTTCGCTGCCGGCGCAGCGGCTTCCGCCACGCCCTTGAGCCGCGCCACGGTTTCGCCCAGCAGCTTGGTGTAGAGCTCGTAACCGATCGCGTCGATGTTGCCGGTCTGCTCACCACCGAGCAAGTTGCCGGCACCGCGCAGTTCCAAGTCGCGCATGGCGAGCTTGAAGCCGGCGCCGAGTTCGGCGTATTCCTCAATGGCATTGAGACGCGCGCGGGCTTCTTCCGTCAATTCGCGGCCCGGCGGCGTCAGGAAGTAGGCGTACGCCTGACGCGTGAAACGCCCGATACGTCCACGGATCTGATGCAACTCGGCCAAGCCGAAATGGTGAGCGTTGTTCACGAACAGCGTGTTGGCGTTGGGGATGTCGATGCCCGACTCGATGATCGAAGTGGACACTAGGCAATCGAGTTCCTTCTTACGAAACGCGTCCATCACCCGCGCGATGCGGTCTTCATCCATCTGACCATGGATGGTGTCGAGCTTCAGCCCAGGCGAGAGCTTCACCAGTTTGTACGCCAACGGATCCAGGTCTTGGATGCGGTGGGTGACGATGAACATCTGCCCTTGGCGCTCGCGTTCGCGATCGACGGCATGTCTGACCATCTGGTCATCCCACGGCGCGACGCGCGTTTCCACCGCCATGCGATCGGCGGGTGCCTCGGCAAGGACGCTGATGTCGCGTAGGCCGAGCAGCGAGAAATGCAGTGTGCGTGGGATCGGCGTGGCGCTGAGGGTGAGCACATCCGGCGGCTTCGCGGACCACGGCTTGATCTCTTCGACGACCTTGGTCGGCACCGCTTCCACCGTTGCTTCGGAAACTTCCGCACCGTCAACATCCAACGTCGCTTCCGGGCTGACTGGTTTTTTACGCCCTTCCGGTGGACGGCCGACCAGGGCTCGGAGCTTCTCTTTCTGCTTCACGCCGAAGCGATGTTCCTCATCGACGATCAGCAGGCCAAGATTGGTGAACTGGAGTTTATCGGTGAGGATCGCATGTGTGCCGATCAGCACGCGCACCTCGCCAGCGGCGACGCCCGCAAGGACCTTGCGCTTGTCCTCGTTGCTGTGGAAACGGTTCATGCCGGCGACGGTGTAGGGGAAGGCGGCGAACCGTTCGGTGAAGGTTTCGATATGCTGCTCGGCCAGCAACGTGGTCGGCACCAGGATCGCCACTTGGAAGCCACTGGCGCAGGCCTTGAACGCCGCGCGCATGGCGACTTCGGTTTTGCCGAAGCCGACATCGCCGCACAGCAGACGGTCCATCGCCACCGGGCGTTCCATGTCGACCTTCAACTCACGCACGGCGGCGAGCTGGTCTTCGGTTTCTTCGAAGGGGAACGCAGCTTCGAACTGCCGCACCTCGGCGGTGTCTGACGTACACACGACACCACCTGCGGCGATGCGCTGAGCCTGCGCGCGCAGCAACTCCGCCGACATATCCTGGATGGCCTTCTCAGCGCGCGCGCGTTTCTTCGCCCACGCTACGCCGCCAATCTTCGACAGCTCGGGATCGCGGCCAGTGGCGCCGACGTACTTCTGCACCAGATCAATGGCTTCCACTGGCACGTAGAGCTTGGATTCCTCAGCGAACTCCAGCAGTAAGAAATCTTCGAGAAATCCGCGCTTTTCCAGCGTCGCCATGCCTTTGAAGCGGCCGATGCCGTGGCGCAGATGGACGACGTAGTCGCCGCGTTTGAGATCGGTGAGCGACGACAGCGGTGTGCCGCCAGCGATCTTGGTGGCGCGCCGGCGCACCGGCGCACGTTCCGCGAGTTCGTAGTCGTGGACGACGACCAGGCCGCGTTCGAGATCGCGGAACCCTGCGGACAAGCGGCCGACGCGGACATCGACCGTGATACCCGCGTCGCCGCAATGCGCGGCCATCTCGCGCACGGATTCATCGTTGCGCGCCAGGACGATCACCGATGCGTGTTTTCCGTGCGCATCCGGCCGCAGTTCGTTGACGGTGCTGCTGAGCTCAACCAGCCCACGGCGCAGATCACCTTTGAGACGATCGATGCCGATCGACGCGCCGTCGATGGCGTCGGCTTCCAACTGGCGCGCGAAACGCACCTCCGCGCGACCGTGGTTTTTTTTCAGCCGTCCACGCAGCGGCAAGTCACCGAGCACGATCACCGGACCGGTGGGCAACTGCGACCACAGATCACGCGTGGCCAAACCACCGCTGGCGCTGGCGAGCACCGCTTCGTCGGCCTTGGCGATGGACTCTTGCGTGAACTCGTCGAATCGACGGATGCCGTCCACCTGATCGCCAAAGAACTCGATGCGCAGCGGGTGTTGACCGATCCACGGATACACGTCCAGGATGCCGCCTCGCACGGCGATCTCGCCGCGGCCTTCAACCACCGGCGTCACGCGGTAACCGGCGCCGACGAGGCGCTCGACCAACTGACCAAGATCACACGTGCTGCCGGGCTTGAGCACCAAGCTCGCCGCTGCGAGCGCAGCGATGTCGGGCACCGGTTGTTCGACGGCGACCGGATTGGCGATCAGCCACGCGCCGGCGTTGAACGCTTCGAGCGCGGCGAGGCGACGGTTGTGACCGCTGCGGTCGCTGACTTCAGCGTCTTCTTCGAAGCGTTCGAGTTCGGGCAACGCGGCGGCAATGACGCCGAGTTCCTCGAAATCATCGACCAACGACGACGGATCATTGGTGACGATCAGCGGACGCGCGAGGCCACGTTGTTCGATGCGCTCGTGCAACGCTGCCAGCAGCACCGGGATCAAACCGCCATGGCACGCGCCGATAGTCAGCGAGGTGCCGGCGGCGAGCGCCTCCACGGCGGCGGCGACACGCGGGTCATCCAGGTACGAGTCGCGCAGGCGCCGCATGGGCGGGGCACCGTAGGGCGGCACCCCCTGGCGCAAGGGCGCTAAGCTGCCGTCGCAACGGATGTTGGGTAAACGCAGTGCCGCCAGCGCCAAAGGAAAGAAAGCACGTGCTTGATTTGGAGAAAGAAAGCACATGCTCCCGCTGACTCAGCCAGGCAGATCCGCCGCCGTCCTCCGCAGAAGGCACCCATGGGCCGCAAGCCATTCGTCCGTAGCCAGATCCTCGAAGCCGCCTTCGACCTCATCGCCAGTGAGGGCTACGAAGCGGTGAGCACGCGCATGATCGCGGCCAAGGCCGAGGTCGGTCCGGCGTCGATGTTCAAACACTTCCCGACCAAGGACGACCTGGGACGCGAGCTCTACCGCGTCGCGCTCGCGCCGGTGCTGATCGCCGTGGCCGAGGTCGAAGCGAACCATCCCGACGCGCGCACCGCGGTCGCGGCCTTCGTCACGCTGCTCTACCGCCTCTACGACGAACGGCCGCGTGCGCTCGCGCTGGTGGTGTTCCCACCACACGAGTTCATGCCGCATGAAGTCGACTGCGAGAACGCCGCCAGCCCGCGGGCGACCTTGCGTCGCCTGATCGGCGGTGACGCCGATCTCAGTGCGATCGTGTGGGGCGCGATGACCGGGCCACTTCAAGATCGCTACCTGCACAGTCGTGCGGGCAAGATGCTGCCGCACGCGGCGGCGCACGCTGAACGCATCGTCCGACTGCTGGCCAACTCTTCCAAGGAATCCTGACATGAACATCACCCGCCCATACCGCGGTCTCATCGTTTCCGTGCTGATTGTCGTGCTGGCGGTCGCCACGGCATGCAGTCAACGCGAATCGAGTCACGTCACTCCAGATAAGCAGGGACACGCGTACGTCCCCGAAGGAGCGTCGGCTGGTCGGCTCACCAACGCACCTGTCCCTCGCGACCAGGAAACCTACGACTATACGGCACCCGCACAGCCAAAGCCCGCGGGTGAACAGCTCCAGAAGGTGATCAGGGGCGATGGCATCGAAGGGGTGACCGCGACCGAGCAACTGAGCGGCGCAGGACTTCGCGATGAACGAAAGCAAAACAACGAACCCGCCAAACCCCTCCTCGCCCGCGACCTCGGCGACGGCGCCGACGGCGAAAAACTCGGTGATCCCCGTCGTCGTCCCGATGATGACCGTCCGCTGCCAGACGAACTCCCCGCACTACGCGAAAATCCCTTCGTCCGCGCCAACGCCCCAGGTGGTGACGCCTCGACGTTCGCCGCCGATGTCGACAGCGCGTCCTACAACGTGGTGCGCAGCTGCCTGCTGGAACAACGGCGTGCACCGCAACCAGCAGAAGTGCGCGTCGAGGAACTGATCAACCGCTTCGCCTACGCCTATCCAGTGCCGACCGCCGCCGATCCGCATCCCTTCCGCATCAATGCCGAGGTCGTCGCCTGTCCGTGGCGACGCGATCATCAGATCGTGCGCATCGGCATCGCGGGCGAGACGCTCGGGCGCCGCCAGCGTCCACCCGCCAGCCTGGTGTTCCTCATCGATGTCAGCGGTTCGATGTCGCCCGACAATCGTCTGCCGCTGCTCAAACGCAGCCTGGGGTTCCTGGTCGATCAACTGAACGAGCAAGATCGCGTGGCGATCGTGACGTATGCGGGACAGGCTGGCATCGCGCTCGATCCGACCGCTGGCGATCAACATCGCACGATCAAACGCGCCATCGCCGCTCTTGGCTCCGGTGGTTCGACGCACGGTTCCGCCGGCATCCAAGAGGCCTACCGCCTCGCCCGGCAGATGCAGCGGCGTGGCGGTGAAACGCGGGTGATCCTTGCCACCGATGGCGACTTCAACGTCGGCACCACCAACAGCGACGACCTCGTCCGGCTGGTCCGTCACGAAGCCGAGGCCAATGTCTACCTCACCGCACTCGGCTTCGGCATGGGCGGCGCCGGCGATGCGCGCTTGCAGCAGCTCGCCGACCACGGCAACGGCTTCCACGCTTTCATCGATCGTGCGGATGAAGCCAAACGCCTGTTCGGCGAACGTCTGCCTGGGAACCTGGTGACCATCGCGCAGGACGTGAAAATCCAGGTGTTCTTCAATCCCGCCGAGGTCGCTGCCTGGCGCCTGATCGGCTACGAGAACCGCCAACTCAAACGTGAAGACTTCAACGACGATCGTGTCGATGCCGGTGAAATCGGTGCCGGCCACACCATGACTGCGCTGTACGAGATCGTGCCGGTCACTGCACGCCGCAATCCGAACGATCCCAATCCCTTCATCGCGCAGGATGAACCGGTGCAGGCGGTGCCCGCGCCACTGGCTGGCGACACCTTGCTGCGCGTGCGTCTGCGCTACCAACCGCCAGGTGGCGGCACCAGCCAACTGATGGAACAGGACGTGCGCGGCCGCGACTGGCGCCGCACGCCGAGCGCCGACACCAGCTTCGCCATGGGCGTCGCCTCGGTCGGCATGCTGCTACGGAATCCACGTGAGAGTGCCTGCACCTGGGACCTCGCCAGCGAACTGGTGCGCGCCGGGAGCAACGGCGACGAAGCGCGAGAGGAAGTCCAGGAACTGATCCAGGCTGCGCGCCGGCTGGATCGCTGACACCGATGGCTGACAGCGATGGTTGTAGATCATCCGCTGGCGACGCCGTGCGACACCGGGCGCCGTCTGACAGGGATCTGACGGTGCGCGGTTTGACCCGCCCAGGTGCTTCCTAGGGTGCGCGCCATGTCCACCACCCTGCGCCTCGCCGTCCTTGCCTGCCTCGCCACTGGAAGTGTCAGTGCCGCCGAATCGGCTCTGGCGTTCGTCGACCTGCGGGCCCAAGGGGGCTTGGCGCTCACCGATGGCCAAACCGCAG
Source organism: Planctomycetota bacterium (assembly GCA_031426335.1). Taxonomy (GTDB): domain Bacteria; phylum Planctomycetota; class UBA11346; order UBA11346; family UBA11346; genus BOG-1363. The sequence continues at coordinate 1,028 of JANPLC010000397.1, read as the reverse complement.
CCCTGACGTTGATGGCCGGTGACATCGGTACCAAGGACAAGCACATCATCTCCCTGGATGCCGACATGGGCATCGTGCTCGGCCTGCGCGCTCAGCTGGCCAATGTCACGTTCAAACGCGATGACACCGGGGTCGATCTCGACATGAAACTCGGTGGTGGCACGGTCATGGGTGGCCTGGGCTTCTACCTGGGGCCCAACAGCCACGCCGAACTGCTGGTCGGTTACGCCAAAGGTGTGGGCAGCACGACCGGTTCCCATCCCTGGGATGAGGGCGACACCAAGTACAGCCAATACCTGGGGGAACTCGGATATTTCTACACCTGGGACAGCCACATCCAGGTGGGCGTGACGGTGGGCTACTCGCTGATGAAGGTGACCTACGAAGACCCGCTCATCGGAAACATTGAAGGCGAGGCCGACGGTTTCGACGCTGCTATCGCCATCGGCTACCGTTTCTGATGCGGTCCTGAGCCTCGGCGACCACCGCCACTTGTGGGAAGCTGATAACGAATCCAGACCTCCTGGCACGGCATGTGCCAGTGATCAGACGCACTGGTCACTTCGACCGGCAAAGGAGGTCACCATGGCTTACGCATTCACCGCCACCAATTTCAAGACCGACGTGCTGTCATCCGACAAGCCGGTACTGGTCGACTTCTGGGCCCCCTGGTGTGGTCCCTGCAACATGATCGCGCCGGTCGTCGACAAGCTCAGCACTGAACTCGCCGCCACCCATGTGATCGGCAAGGTCAACGTCGATGATCACCCGATCCTCGCCGAGGCCTTCGAGGTCACCACCATCCCCACCCTGGTCCTGTTCAAGGACGGCCAGCCGGTGCGACGCGTCAGCGGCTTCCGTTCGGAACCGCAACTGCGCGAGTTTCTGCGCGATCATGCGGTTGCGTGAGAAAGCTGTGCGATCGTTCGCTGCGCTCACTGGTGCGGCGTGCGATCGTTCGCTGCGCTCACTGGTGCGGGGTGCGGTCGTTCGCTGCGCTCACTCGTGCGGGGACAACGCCGCACGAG
>JANPLC010000396.1:0-2941 GCA_031426335.1 Planctomycetota bacterium | reverse complement strand
AGCGTCTCGACCTCGTCCGACACGTGCTGGATGTTTGTCCCGGTGCGTTTCCTGCATGAGGATCACCCCAATCGTCGGCAGCTTAACTTGCTGAATATATGAAGCGCGATAAACAGCCAGCCTTTCACGTAGCCGGGACTTCCCCGGAAACGTCCTCTCACACTCGTCCACCACTCTCCCCGAGGTCCCCCGCGATGGGCAACAAGTTCAAGAAGCTGAAGCTCGATGGTTTCAACAACCTGACCAAGTCACTGAGCTTCAACCTCTATGACGTCTGTTATGCGCGCAACGCGTCTGAGCGCCGTGATTACCTCGCCTACATTGACGAGGAATACAACGCCGCCCGTCTGACGCAGATCCTGACCGAGGTGACCAACATCATCGGCGCGAACATCCTCAACGTCGCGCGTCAGGACTACAACCCGCAAGGCGCGTCGGTGACCATTCTGATCAGCGAAGAGCCGGTCGAGCAAGACCCCGAGAACAAAGAAGCTCCGGGTCCCGTCCCCGAAGCGGTCGTGGCGCACCTCGACAAGAGCCACATCTGCGTTCACACCTACCCGGAATCGCACCCGTACAGCGGCATCGCGACCTTTCGCGCCGACATCGACGTGTCGACCTGCGGTAAGATCTCACCGCTGCAGGCGCTCAATTTCCTGATCCACAGCTTCGATTCGGATGTGCTGTCGCTCGACTACCGTGTGCGCGGTTTCACCCGCGACATCGAAGGCACCAAGCACTACATCGACCACAAGATCACCTCGATCCAGAAGTTCATCTCGAAAGAGATCCTCGACGACTACGCCGCGGTCGATGTGAACAACTACCAGGAAAAACTGTTCCATACCAAGATGATGCGTACCGCGATCGACCTCGATCACTACCTCTTCGGCGGCGCCGCCAACAAGGTCGGCAGCAAGGCCGAACGTGAGCGGATCAAGAACCGTTTGAGTGAAGAGATCCAGGAGATCTTCAACGGTCGCAACGCTGACAACGATTAGCTGCGGCTCGTTTGAGAACGCGAGAACCGCAGGGCCACGCCCTGCGGTTCGTCGTTTATGGGCGTGTAGCTAAGCGCTGCTGTTTCCGCCCCGTAGGGGGAGGCTTGGTAATAGCCCGGCACTTCAGTGCCGGGACCAGATGCCGAATGAGCTCTAGTCCTGGAGGGACGACTGAAATGGCTGACGGTTCAGCCGTCCCTCCGGGACTAGGATCATGTGGGGACGCGATTCCCGGCACTGAAGTGCCGGGCTATTTTCACCGCGTCCCTGCGGGACGCAGCTGTGCTAAACGCCATTGGGCCCTGGTCCCAGTGGCTGAAAACGAAGAAACCCTCCCGGAGACCGGGAGGGTTTCTCTGATCACGCGACCAAGGTGGTCGCGATCAAGCGGCTGTGATTACTCAGCCTTCTTGTTGGCCTTGGCAGCGGCGATGAACTTGGCGGGTTCGGCTTCGACCTTGCCCTTGCAGCCATTGCAGCAGGTGGCGATCTTCATTTCCTTCTCGCCGTCCTTCACGGTGGCGACGGTGGTGCCGTCAGCGGCTTTGCCGGACTTGGGGCACACGGTGTTGAGCTTGTCGTCGGCGAAGCCGGCGCCGGCAAACATGACACCGATGGCGAGAGCGAGGACGGTACGCATGGGGAACTCCGAGTTGGTCCATAGGACCGGTAGTGGTTAGGCATGACGCCGTGGGGGAGGCCCCCGTGCATCGTCTGAGAATGACAACGTTGTGGGGATCATGTCTGTTCCATGTGACTTTGCGGATCGCGGCGTCTGTCAGGAAAGCGCCGGCGTCTCACTCACCGACGGCGGATGGCGACCAGGCGGTAAGGGCGGCCTTCGGGGAAACCGCTGAACGTTGGCAGATCTTCACCAAGGGCGGGAACGGGCACATCAGCAGTCGTAATTCCTGCTGCCCGAGCGGCTTCAACGACCACGTCCATCAGTGGGAAGGGTTTGCCACCGATGGTGTTGCAGCAGGCCACCAGCAAGCCGCCGGGGGCCAGACGAGCGCAGGCCGCGCGCAGGACCTCGGGATAATCGCGGCGCAGAATCCAGCCGTCGCCGCCCTGAGCAGCGGTGGGGGGATCGCATATGATCAGGTCGAAGGCCTCGCTGGTACCGGTCAGGAACTTCCGGCAATCGCTCTGGTGGATGGCGTGGCGGTCAGCGACGCCATTGAGCACGGCGGCCTCAACTGCACGCGCCAGCGCCGGTCCGGCCAGGTCCACGTCCACCGCCGATGCCGCGCCGGCCTTCAACAACGCGAGCGAAAACGCCCCGGTGTAGGCGAACAGATTGAGCACGCGTTTGCCCGCGGCCTGCGGCATCAGCCACGTGCGCGTCGCGCGTTGGTCGACATAGATGCCAGTGGCCAACCCGGCGTAGGGACGCAGCGGATACTGCACGCCGAGTTCGCGGCCGATGACGATGGCTTCTGGATCCAAATCGCCGCCACCGAAACGACGTGAGGTCACGTCCTCGCGGCGCAGATCGCTGCGGTGATCGCGTCGTACCACGACTGCGTCAGGCACGCGGCGTTGCAGGCTGCGGCAGATCTCATCGACGTACGGCGTCGCGCAGTCCGCGTACACCAACACGATAAACACCGAGGCATACCGCTCGACCCGCAGCCCAGGCAGAAAGTCACCTTCGCCATGCACCACGCGGTAGCAGTCGGTGTCAGGATTGGTGTGCAGCGCCGCACGCTTGTCCCACGCGCGCGTCAGTGCCTGTCCCGGGATGAACGGCATGTCGGGACGGCGGTGATAAACGCGCGCACACACTTCATTGGCTGGATCAGCCAGCGCCGACGCCAAACGCTTACCGCCCTCGTCGATCAACGTCACCGGTTCGCCGGTCTGAAGCATTTCCAAACCACGAGTGAAACGATCGGGGCGCACCCAGGGATGTCCGTCGGCGATGAAACGGGCGGTGG
>JANPLC010000395.1:0-3917 GCA_031426335.1 Planctomycetota bacterium | reverse complement strand
GGCCGCGCTCCCGGCGGTCAACGCTCCGACTGTCGCGACCAGTTGATGCTGGGAGTGATGACTGCTTTCAACGATGGCTGAATCCAGGCGCGTACACGGCACCAGTCAGGAACGGCCCCCAGTTCTTCTCGAAGAAGATGCCGGATGGTGGCTCCATTCCACGCAGCGGTTGGCGCTCCGTGGTGAAGCCATCACCGGTCCAACGCACCATCAGCTTATAGGCGCGATCCTCGTCGCGTTCGGTGCGAAAACGGTAATCAGCCAACGGTCCGGTGCGCCCTTGTGGCACTGCCGTGCCATCAGCGGCGAGGTAAGCGCGCGCGCCACGACTGCCTCCACCATCAGCGACATGCCGCGCGATAGCCGTGAGCACTGCTTCACTAGCGAGCGCCAGATGACGCCAGCGGAACACGTCCACCACCTGAGCGGGACGGACCTGAGCGAAACCGTGGGCAAACACCGCACGACGTAACGCCACGGCCTCTGCCAATGCGCCAGCAATGCCATCCACCGCGCAGAGAAACCCCGCGTGGTCGGACATGCGCGCTTGGATCTCGCTGCGTACGTCAGCGATCCTGCGACCAGTGGATTGCTCCAGCGACGAACGGGCGAGCGCCAGTGCCGCACTGATCTGCTGCTGTGCTTCTGCGCCAAGCGACGAATTTGGCAGCGTCTGGTGACGACTGGCGATTTGTTCGGCAGCGCGCAGGCCACCAACTTGGCCAGCATTGAGCGCCGCCCCGCCGGGACGCGTCACGCCATGCGTGCCGGCGACCTCGCCGACGGCGAAGCAGCCCGGCAGTGATGATTCATTCCACAGATCAACTGCCACGCCGCCATTCATATGCTGATTGTTGACGTTGAAGGGCAGCGGGTCGCGCGTGAGGTCATGGCCGTGCATGCGGTAGAGTTCGATCGCCAGCGGATTCATCCGCTGCAAGCGTTCGATCGGCGTCGCTTGCAGCGCGTCGTTGTTGCGCAGGTACGTCGCCACGTCGTCGTCGAGGTCATGCAACGAGAACTCTCGGCCGTCAGCGCCCGGCTGCGGATTACGCTGAAAATCCAGGTACACCGTACGTCCCCGGCGTGCTTCGATGGCGATGGCGAGATCGACCAGCGAACTACCAAAGTCGAGCATGCGCGTCGCATGGAACGGCCACTGGTACCCCTTGCGGAAGACGTTCGACACCAGTTCACGCGTGGTGCGGTAATGCTCAGCGAGGAAATTGTATTCCTTACCGTCGGCATCACGTGAAAAAACGTACGGCATCACCTGCACGTAGGTGCCCGAGAGATTCCACGGGAACTCCGTGCGTCGCGTGCCGATGCCGAATTGACTCTCACTCAGGTTCGTGAGCGAGAGTCCCGCTTCGATCGCCAGTCCGAGTCCGCCGTAACAATGCGCGGGATAGACCGAATCGCGGTACAGTTCTCCTGGTCCACCGTTCGCCAACACCACGCTGTGACAGCGGATGACCATGAAACCGTGGTCGGCTCCGCGACGATCCTGATCGATCGCCAATGCCCCGACCACGCGCTCGACGCCCTCCACGGTTTCGGTGAGCAGACGCACCACTTCGCATTTGCGCAGCATCGGAATGCCTAGGCGCACGGCTTCGGCCGCCAGCACCTTGACCATCAGGCGCGAAGTGCGCGGCCCACAGCTGGTCGCACGTCCGACGTCGTCGTGGTCGGTCTGATACCGCAGCACGGCGCCGAAACGATCCTGCGGCAACGGCAGTCCCAGGTATTGCAGGCCGATCAGCGTGTGCAGTGAACCGACCGCTTCGACGTAGGCGGTATCGAGGTCCATGCAGCCACCCGCGCCCAGAGCCTTGGCCAGGGCGACAAAATCATCGCCGCGATTGGAGGTGCCGGCGGTGTGCAGCGTTTGTTTGTCGCTGCCGGAACACGCGCTGGTGCCGCCGTAAAGCGCCATGCTCGCGACCAGTACATTTTCGCCGCGGCGCTGCAGTTCGACTGCCGCCCGCAGGCCAGCCGCACCGCTGCCCACCACCAGCGTGCCGCAGGTGAACATCGGCAATTCGACATCGCCAACGGCCAGACGTGACTCCGGCAAGGCGCAGGTCGGCACACTCGGCATCGGCACGTCGGTCAGGGCATCGAGGATCGCTTGCGGCACCGGATTGGTCACGGTGGTCTCCTTGCGTGGTCGCGGGTCGCCACGACAGTGTTGTGCTCCATGGGCACAATCCACAGTCCGGAATCCCCGCGGCCAACACCGCTCAGCAAGTTGTTCATTCCGCTCAGCGTGTTCGTGTGCCTACTCTTCATCGCCTATTGGCTGTCGCCTTGGGCAACGCCCAAAACTGCCACCTTTAGTGCGTTCGTTCCCGGTTTGGGACCGTATAGTTTTGGCTCATTTGAAAATATTGGCATTCGCTGGTACGGCTTGGCCTACCTCGCTGGCTTGGTCTTCGGCTATTTGATGGTGCAACGCTGGAGCGACACCGGACGTGCGCCGCTGCGACGTGAGGAGATCCAGGACTTCGTCCTCTTCTCTGGCATCGGTATGATTATTGGCGGACGCCTGGGATATTGCCTGCTCTATGGCCTGTCCGATCTGATCGCCAATCCGCTCTACGTGTTCAAAGTGTGGGATGGCGGCATGGCCAGCCACGGCGGCATCATCGGCTTAGGAGCGGGCATGGCGTGGTTCGCCCACAAACGGCAACGCTCCTTCTGGGTATTGGGCGATATCATCGCCGCTGGTGGCACACTCGGCATTGGCTTCGGTCGCATGGCCAATTTCATCAATGGCGAGTTGTGGGGCAGACCGACCGATGTGCCATGGGCGTGGATTTTTCCGAAGTCAGCACACGGCTTCGATCCCGAACGCACGCCACTCAACGTCCTGATTGCCAACGCTGTCCCACGCCATCCCAGCCAGCTTTATGCGGCGGTGCTCGAAGGCTTCCTGTTGTTCGCCGTGCTGATGTGGATTCACACGCGCCATCGCCGTCCAGGCCTGACCTTCGCGTGGTTCTTGCTGCTGTATGGCATCGGCCGTTTTGTCGGCGAATTCTTCCGCGAACCAGATCGCGGCCAGCCGGTGTTCTTCGGCTGGATGAGCAAAGGTCAGCTCTACACCCTGCCGATGTTGATAGGTGGTATTGCGCTGATGATCTGGGTCATGCGTCGACCGGCTCGACCGGAAGCTTACGCTGCACCTGCGGCACCCGTGCCGCAGGCAGCAACGCCTTCGACGGCACCGCCTCAGGCGCGGTAGGACTTGCGCAACCAGCCGTAGAGCGCTTCACCTGGACACACACTGCGGTTCAGATCGCGGTGGCCGTACACTTTGCTTTTCCCGACTTTGAAGCGATCACGCGTATCATCGAGGAAAGCCTTGAGCGCACTCAGCTGGCGAGCGGATGGCATTTTCTTGTCCCAGTCGCCCATCATCGAAATGCCGATGTTGTTTTCGTTCTCTGACAACACGTGCGCGCCCTGCAAATTGGCCGGACGTCCTTCGTACACCCGGCCATCTTTACCGACCAAGTAATGGTAACCGATAGCGCACCACTTGCGGCCATTGCGGTGGTAATTCTCGATCCGACGGATGACCTCAATGTCCGGCAAGGTCGCGACCGCGCCGTGTTCGGCTGTGTGGTGAATGGTAATGCGGGTTACGCGTCCGATCGGCCGACTGTTGCTGCGCGGCGCGACCTTGGTCCAACTGGAACGTGGCACGAGTACGTAGCCGGAACCAGACAAGGCTGGCAGATTGGGTTCTGGCTCTGGCACATCCTCCTTCATCGGCGTCGGAGGAATATCGTCGTCTTCGGGTGCCGTGAGGTGGGCGAGTGGATCTGCGCCGACCGTCGTTGCCCCTGGTAACCACAGGCGCGCCTGGGGCACCAGCAGATTGCCAGTGAGGTTGTTGCCGTCGACGA
>JANPLC010000394.1:0-11003 GCA_031426335.1 Planctomycetota bacterium | reverse complement strand
GTTCCCGTGGCCGACTACGGGCTGCTGCTGCCGGGTACCAAGTTCTTCGACACCGCGATGGCCAAGAAAGCGTTCATGCCGACCGATACCTTGGAATCCGTGCTCGGCTCCAGCAAGGTCGCCAACGCCTTCAACCTCGCGAACAAGGTCTATGAGGCGAAGATCGATCCGGCGACGTTCCTGGACGCCTCGCTCGTGCAAGCGCTGCCCTGATGGCAGAGCAGTGGTTCGCCGTGCGCCGTGACCTGTCGCCCAGACGACAGGCCGTGCTCACGGTCGGGGCCTTCCTGTTGCCGCTCCTGGTGTGGTGCGTGATCAGTTATGTGCCGTTCATCTGGCACCCGCTGATCACCGTCACCAACCCAGGCGGCAGCAGCTTCCTGGCCAAGGACATGATGATCGACCGCGGGCTCTTCGCTGAGGAGAACGCCAAGATCGTTGCCGAAGGCAAGCCCGCCGCCGAGGGTTACCGTTCGAATCCGGTGTTCCTGCCGCCACCCCATGCGGTGGGACGCGCGATGTACACCGCGTTCCTGACGCCACCGGTGCGCAAAGGCGAGCCGTGGTTGCATGAAAGCCTGTGGCACAGTCTTCAGATCATCTTCTGGGGTTTCACTGCTGCCGCGATCATCGGCGTGCCGGTCGGCATCCTGTGCGGCACGTTCAGTTTCTTCAGCAAGCTGGTCGAACCGTTCGTCGATTTCATCCGCTATATGCCGGCACCCGCCTTCGGCGCGCTGATGGTGGCGGTGTGTGGCATCAACGACGGGCCGAAGATCGCGATCATCTTCATCGGCACGTTCTTCCAACTCGTGCTGGTGGTGGCCAACACCACGCGCCAGACCGATCGGGCGCTGCTCGAAGCAGCGCAGACGCTCGGCGCGAAAGGCCGACAGCTGGTGATGAACGTCGTGCTGCCGGGCATCCTGCCCAATCTCTACAACGACCTGCGCATCCTGCTCGGCTGGGCGTGGACTTACCTGATCGTCGCCGAACTCATCGGTGCGAGCAGCGGCATCAGCTACTTCATCAACCAACAGGGCAAGTACCGCAACTACGACAACGTCTTCGCCGGCATCATCCTGATCGGGATGATCGGGTTGATCACGGATCAAGTGCTGGCGATCCTGGGACGCGTGTTGTTCCCGTGGCAGGGCAAACCCCCAGGCGCAGTCGGCAAGGTGATCCTGGCGTGTGTCGGGGTGTTCAGACGGAAGCAGGTGGCATCATGAACGACAACCGTGCGGCGTGCGGCGTGCTACGTGCGACGTTGGACAACCCAAAATACACACCGCAGGCCACTGGCCCGCGATCTCGGGAAACGCCCCACGCCGCACGCCGCACGCCCCACGATTTTCTCCCATGACCGACATCCCCAACGAATCTATCTCCGCGCGGCTGGCGAAATTGAAGGGGCAACCCGTCGTCCTCGGCATCGACAACCTGGGCAAGACCTATCCACGTCCCGATGGCGGCACGACGACAGCGCTGGCCAAGGTTAGCTTCAGCGTCCATCGCCGCGAATTCATGACCGTCATCGGACCGTCGGGCTGCGGCAAGTCGTCGCTGATCCGCATTCTTGCCGGACTCGAAGATGCCACGTCGGGCCAGATGCTGCTCGACGGAAAACCCGATTCCGGACCGTGCCCGGATCGCGGCATGGTGTTCCAGGGCTACACGCTGTTCCCGTGGCTGACCGTGCTGAAGAACGTGATGTTCGGCCTCAAGATGGGCGGCATGGGCTATGACGCCGCGCGCAGCGAGGCGTTGCAGTGGATCGAACTCGTCGGGCTGACCAAGTTCGCCGACGTCTATCCACATCAATTGTCCGGCGGCATGAAACAACGGGTGGCGATCGCCCGCGCGTTGGCGAACAAGCCGCGCATCCTGTTGATGGACGAACCGTTCGGTGCGCTCGACGCCCAGACGCGCGCGCAGATGCAGGCCTACCTCCTGCAGATCTGGCAGAACGTCAACATCACCATCCTCTTCATCACCCATGATCTGGACGAAGCGATCTACCTCGCCGACCGCATCGCCGTGCTCGGCGCGCCGACGCCGGAGATCCCGCATGGGCATCTGCAGGAGATCATCGACGTGCCGCTCGCTCGTCCGCGCACGGTCGAGCAGTTCACCAGTGAGCCGTTCCTGGCGACCAAGCGGCGGATCGAGGGCCTGATCCATAAGCGCGCCGCGCCGGTGACGGTCGTGCCGCTGCCGATGATCAAGCTGACGCAGGTGGGGGATGAGGTGGTGTAGGGCATCGACAAATGCGAGAGCGCCAACGGCGCGATGCGAGAAATCTCCTGACTGCGACGGAACTACCTGGTTTCCGCGCGCACCAATCCCAACGGCCCCCACCGCAGCCCAGGAAACCCCGGCACCTCGGCCATGTATGTCCGGTACTCATCGCCGATGAACATCGCCAACCGCCGATCCTTGAGCCACGACCCGATGACGATGTAGATCGTCAGCCCGACGCTGAGCAGCAGATGTGCCTCGGACATCACCGGCGTGATCCAGGCGATCAGCAGGAAGCTGAGGTAAATTGGGTGGCGCAGGTATTGGTACGCACCACGACGGCACATCGTTCGACGCGCTTCGGGCTGACGACGAAGGTAGGCGATCAGGCCGGTAGCGCCGGTCTGATAACCGAGGCCACCGAGCCACATGCTGTAGACCAGCGCGAGCCACGCGCCGCCGGCCGCGATGTCGACAGCGATCGCCGTGTTACCGTGCGCATGCCAGAGTTCGCCAGGCAGTGGACGCCAGCCGATGAACAGCGCCGCCAAGGTGACGCATGACACTAGGCAGAACCAGCAACCAAAGATCTCGCGCGGCATCACGCGGTTGAGTACGCGACGTACTGGTGGCGCGAGGAAGATGCTGTGCGGGACGGCGAAGCCGAGGATGAGCAGCACGTCGATGAGCAGGGCGTCGAAGGTGGCGCTGGTGGTCGGGGCCGACGCACCGATGAGCATGAACCACACCAAGAACGGAATGGTGACGGCGAAACCGAGCTGTGTGGCGATGCCGAACGCGGACCAGCAGAACCACGTCCGGAAGTCCGGAAGTCCGGAAGTCCGGAAGTCCTGTACACTTGCTGGTCCGCCGAACGACGAAAACGCGGAAGTCCGCTGCCGTCCATCCGTCGGATGGTTTTTTCGACTTCCGGACTTCCGGACTTCCGGACTTCCGGACCGGTTCATTTGAGCGGCACGCCCATGAGCGTGAGCACGGCATCGCGATCAGCGTCATCCGCCTCGTTGGCGACCACGCCGAGCACGCGGTTCTCGCCATCAACGACGATCACCTGGATCGGCGCGAGCGGCAGCAACAGGCGTTTGCGCAGGCTGGCAGACCAGTCGAACAACGCCTTGGGCGGCGCTTTGCCGGTCCACTTCGGACGTTTGGTCGCCGCCAACGCGTCATCCAGTACGACGATTTGCGGTAGACGGGTGGCGGGCACCTTGGCGGTGAGCGCGGCGACCCATTCCTTGGCCTCACTGTAGTTGTCGGTGTCGCACACGATCACCGGACGGCCGGCGGCGAGTGCGCGTTGCGCGCCAGCCGCATCCGGCAATTCGACGCCGACAAGGTCGCGCGCCGGAGCGGGCGTGGCCACGGCCGTGGCATCCGGCACCAACGCCAGATCGAGAGCGACCTTGATCAGCGGGTCGACGGTGATGATCACCACGCGTGGCACCGGGATGCTCCAACGGCGGATGTCGAGGGTGAACGCCGCCTTGGCATGGCGCACCGCCGGCGTGCCGACGTCGCTGAAGGTCAGTGGAATACTGATCTCGCGCGTGACGCCGTGCATGGTCCAACGACCGTGGGCGATGCCGCCGGTGACACCGCTGGGCGCCGGTTCAAAACGGGTGAGGTCGAAGCGGATGCGCGGCCAGGTCTTGGTGACCATGATTTCGCCGTGCAGCTTCTCGTCGCGACCTTCGCTCGCGGTGTTCATGCTGGCGGCGTCGGCCTCGATCATGCCGTGGCCGGCCGCAAGGTCGAAGGCGCCGGCGACCAGCTTGGCCGTGCCGTCGAAGTCGTGCAGCGTGCTCGAACCGTGGAAGGTCACGGTCGACTGCGCCGGATCGACCTTCAACACCTCTGCCGCCGGAAGCGCAGCAGCCAGCACCAGAAGGATCAGTACGGATGGGTGGCGCGACTGGCGCGACGGATAGCTCATGACGACCTCCTGATGGGTATGGTGATACTACGGTACCATGCCGCGCTCCACAGTACGACGGTACCGCCATACCCGCGAGCGATTCGCATCTGCATCCCCCTGCGAGTGGGCTTGTCTAGATTTGGCCCATTCGGCGGGATTATGCCAACCGCCGCCAGTCACGGCGTCCTCGCCGCCCGTTGAAGGATTGGAGATCCACCATGCGCTTCGCCACTCTCACGCTCCTGACCTGTGCTTGTGCCGCCGCTGCTGCGGCTGAACAACCCAAGCCGCTGATGAAGGATTTCATCGGCATCAACGGTCACACCGTGCAGTTCAAGCCCGAACTCTACGGCCCGGTGTGCAAAGTCGTGCGCGACTACCACCCGGTGGAGTGGGACCTGGGCAAAGAGACCGACGTTCCGCCACCGTTCCCCTTCGCACGCAACCGCGTCGACTGGTCGCACGTCTACGGTTCCTGGAAAAAGGCCGGCTACCACGTGAACGCCAGCCTGATGTTCGAATCGATCGAGCAGAAAGTGTGGAAGGACGTGCCACGCGACGCCAAGGCCTACGGCCTCGCCTTCGCCAAGGCCTTCGGTCCGTCGTCGACCAAACTGGTGGACGCTGCCGAAGTCGGCAACGAACCCGGCAAGTGGAGCGACGCGGATTACCGCACGATGTTCGAGGCGATGGCGAGTGGCCTGCGCGCCGGCGATCCGAAGCTGACCATCGTCACCTGCGCCGCCGACGCGGAAAAAAGCGGCGACTACATGAAGGCGATGTCATGCGTGCAGGGCCTGGAGCACCTCTACGACGTCATCAACGTCCACAGCTACGCCCAGACCGAAAACTGGCCGACGTGGCGCCGCAGCTTCCCGGAAGATCCCAAGCTCCTCGATTACACTACGCGTATCGACAAGCTGATCGCCTGGCGCGATGCCAACGCCAAGGGCAAACCGATCTGGGTCACTGAATTCGGCTACGACGCCTCGACCAAACCCGCGCCGAAGACGGGCGACTTCAAAGGTTGGGTCGACGTCACCGATGATCAGCAGGGCCAATGGCTGGTGCGCTCGTTCCTGGTCTTCGCCCGCATGTCGGTCGACAAGGCGTACATCTACTTCTTCAACGACAGCGACGAAGCGGGCTTTCACGCGTCGTCCGGCATCACGCGCAATTGGCAGCCCAAACCGGCGTACCATGCGGTCGCGCATCTGACCAAAACACTCGGGGAATACCGCTTCGCCAAGACCGTGACGAACAAGGCCGGTGAGCTGCAGGTCGACGAGTACGTCCATGGCAGTGATGCCAAGCAACACGTGTGGGTGGCGTGGTTGGCGAGTGGTGCGGACAAATCGCAGGAGGTCACGTTGACGAAGGTACCAGGCAAGGTCACCAAGGCGGAGCGTATGCCGCTCGCTGCTGGTGATGAGGCAGCGAAGGCGACGTTCACCGCCAAAGGCAGCGACGTGACGGTGACGGTTGGGGAATCGCCGATTTATTTGTGGGTTCAGGCGCCCTGAACACGGCTCCATAGCCCCCTACAAAACGCCGGAGAGAATATCCATTGGCATCGTACGCCGGACGGCCACATTCCGCCGCGTGCAACAGCATGACTATTCTTCAGTCGTCGCAAAAGCGGGCTCTGAGCCACGCGTTCGCGACTGAAGCACTGGGGATTCCCGGCCTCGAACTCCGCCCAATTTTTCACTGTGATGCGGTACGGGGTGATTCATGGAAAGCGCATTGGAGCGATCCCATGAGACGTCCTAATTGGGAATGGACCGAGATGTTCGACCGCTACAACTCCAAACAAGGCGTGAAGCGCTTTGAAGTTGCTGTCTGGTTGTCTGGCGTGCTTTGTGCCCTCAGTTATTGGGTCCCGACCAAGAACAAGCTCGTTCTGAAAATTTACGCCCTTGGGCGCGCTCCCCAAGGCAATCCGCTCGCCGGTCAGACTCTGGGCATCATCGTGGCCTGCGCCGATGCCTACGCCCGTCTGCTCGGCTCTACTGAGATATGGATTTGCGAGCCAATGAATCGAGACCTTGTCGCTCTTTATGCTAGGCACGATTTCTCCCCAGTTCCTGCGGATGGAAGTCAGGTAACGCATCTGACCCTCAGGCTTCAACCATGACCGAGTACGATGACGACAAGGCCAAGCTTTTGCGCGCCAAGCAGGATATCCTTCGGCGATACTTGAAAGGAGTGGGGTTTGAGCCCGACGCTCCAGACGGAATGATTATCGGTCCGCGTACTCCGGAACAACTTGAGCAGATCCTGAAAGATCTGGCCGAACACGACGACGACAACGACGAGGAGGATGAGGATGACCCACCAGCCGGAAACTACTGACGCCGAGGACAGGGCGCTTCTCCTGCGAGAGAAAGAAAAGATCCTACGTGAGGCCAAGGCCTTCGCTGCCAGGATTCAGGTGCAGCGATTGCTGACGGCCAGCAAGAAGTCACACCCGCCAAAGCGTTGAAGATGCTGGAGTCTGTTTCAGACCTGACACTGCACTAACGAGACAACACCAACGCCCGCGGGAACCCCCGCGGGCGTCGTGCTTTCACCAGTGGCTGCTTCCTGTCCCACGTCGATTCCACCACCAACCGGCAGCCAAACCGATCGCAGCTCCGGTCAGGTGGGCGATGCCATTCACGCTGCCGAACCCGGACAACATCTGGAACGAGATCCAGACCTGGAGCAGGCACCAGATGATGAAAGCACCCCACGCCGGCATGCGGAGCCACCACAGCAGCCGGAAATTCACGCAGACGCGAGCCCACGGGTGGACGATGACGAAAAAAGCCATCAAGGCCGAGATCCCACCGCTGGCACCGACCCGCGGAACCGTACTCCCACCCATCAATGCCATCTCAACCACGGCATCACACATGACGGCCGCAAGTAGCAGACCGGCCATCCGCCAACGACCGAGTTCCGCCTCGGCGACATCACCGACAAGCAGCAGGAAATAGACGTTGCTCAGGAGATGCATCCAGCCGACGTGGAGGAAGAAATGAGTGAGCACGTTCAACCCACCGTGTCGCAGCACGTCCGCAGGCACGAAACCCCAGGATGACAGGATTGCTCGCAGATCACTCAACACCAAGAGATGGACCATGAGAAGACCGAGCGCCAGGGACCAAGTCATCCATGGACGGATGCGTGTGGTGAGAGGACTCTCGATGACCGGGAATCCCAGATAGCCGATCAGCGCCTTCCAGCGGTCGTCCGGTGGAAGCGTTCCGGTCCCGTAGTCGGCAGCCTCGTGTCGCCGCCGGACCTGCTCCGCCAACTCCCGACCATAGACCGTACGTGCATCCTCCGGCAATGGCGATGAGGGATCGGGGGGACGAACCAGTGCCTCTCGTTCGCCGACATCGCACCAGATGCCCAGGCACGAGCGGCAGAAATCCAGTTCAGGCCTGCTCCCGGTACCGGGAACCACCTGCATACCCTGACGACAGAATGGGCATCCGAGGCCGCCTACGGGTGCAGTGCGAGCCTCGCGCCATAGTTCTTCGGCGATCGCCGGATTGATCCGACGCATGACCGGTAGCAACACCGCATTGCCACGGCAACCGTGACAATGCCACATACGGCCATGGTCAATTTTCCTGATCTCCAACGGATGGGCGCACCTGGGACAGGTGATCATGCCTTCATCCTGATGTGGCCGGTCCGACCAGCAACCCTGCGACCGTTGTGCTGTGCTAGAAATGACGAACGCACGGCGAGTGCCGTGCGTTCGTCGGATTCATGGGACTGCTGGGAACTCAGTAGCGGTACGTATCACCCTTGAACGGGCCTTCCGGCTTCACCTTGATGTATTCCGACTGCTTGGGCGACAACACGGTGAGCTTGGCTCCGAGCTGTTCCAGGTGCAGGCGCGCGACCTCTTCGTCGAGGTGCTTGGGCAGCAGGTAGACTTTCTTCTCCAGGTTCTGGTGGTTGGTGAAGAGCTCGATCTGCGCCAGGGTCTGGTTGCTGAATGAGTTCGACATCACGAACGAGGGATGGCCGGTGGCGCAGCCCAGGTTCACCAGGCGACCCTTGGCGAGCATGATCAGGCGCTTGCCTGGCTTGCCGTTGCGGCCGGGCCAGATGACGTGGTCGACCTGCGGCTTGATCTCTTCCCAGTCGAGGTCCTTCAGACCGGCGACCTGAATCTCGGAGTCGAAGTGGCCGATGTTGCACACGATGGCGTTGTGCTTCATCAGGTCCATGTGACCGCGGGTGATGACGTCAACGTTGCCGGTGGTGGTGACGAAGATGTCGCCGAACTTGGCGGCGTCTTCCATGGTCACGACCTGGAACCCTTCCATGCACGCCTGCAGCGCGCAGATCGGGTCGATCTCGGTGACGAACACCGTGGCGCCCTGGCCGCGGAAGGCCTGGGCACAGCCCTTGCCGACGTCGCCGTAGCCGCACACCACGGCCTTTTTGCCGCTGATCATCACGTCGGTGGCGCGCTTGATGCCGTCGATGAGCGATTCACGGCAGCCGTACAGATTGTCGAACTTCGACTTGGTCACGCAGTCGTTGACGTTGATGGCGGGGAACTTCAGCGTGCCATTCTTCACCATCTCGTAGAGGCGGTGCACGCCGGTGGTGGTCTCTTCGCTGACGCCGACGATGGCCTTGGCGATGCGCGAGTAGAACGTGCGGTCCTTGTTCAGGGTCTTCTTGATCGAGGCGAGCAGCACGGCCTCTTCTTCATTGTCCGGCTTCTTCAGCAGCAGCTTGGGGTTCTTCTCTGCGTCGCTGCCGAGGTGGACCAGCAAGGTGGCGTCGCCGCCGTCGTCGAGGATCAGGTTCGGGCCCTGGCCGTTGCCGAAGTCGAACAAGCGGTGGGTGTAGTCCCAGTATTCTTCCAGCGTCTCACCCTTCTTGGCGAACACCGGGGTGCCGGCCTTGGCGATGGCGGCGGCGGCGTGGTCCTGCGTGGAGTAGATGTTGCAGCTGACCCAGCGGACCTGCGCGCCGAGCGCTTGCAGCGTCTCGATCAGCACCGCGGTCTGGATGGTCATGTGCAAGCTACCGGCAATGCGCGCGCCCTTGAGCGGCTGAGCCTTCGCGTGTTTGCGGCGGATGGCCATCAGGCCGGGCATCTCGTGCTCGGCGATGTTGATCTCGCGGCGGCCCCAGTCGGCCAGGCCGATGTCGGCGACCAGGTAGTCGCTGCCCTTGACGGCAGGGGCGACGGAAGGTGATGCGGCAGAGGGAGTCGCGGCGGGCTTAGCCATGGTGAGATCCTTGTATCGCTTCATCTTGATGGACCGATGGAGCGGGCAAGCGACAATTCCGCGGGGTTTCGCAACCCTGGCGGCGCATCGGCTAAGAAATCGCGTCCTGGTGCGTGGTTCAGCTGAGGACCACTGCCATGAGCGACCTGCACATCCCCACCCCCTGTCACGAATCCTGGGACGGCATGACGCCGATGGCCAATGGCCGGCACTGCGCGGCCTGCAATCACGTGGTCGTCGACATCACCAGCATGCCGGTCGCGGAAGGCTGGCAGGCGCTCGCCCATGTGGCGCAGGGATTGGTCACCACGCCCAGCAGACGGACCTGTGTGCGCGCACACGCCAATCCATCCGGTCGGTTGGTGCCTGGTCGCCGCAAGCTGCTGACGCCCGCACTGGTGATGATATTTGCCAGTGCGATGACCGGGTGCATCGGCGACGGACCGGAGTTGGGCAAGCCGCAGACACCACCGACGGAAAAGCCGGCTGTCGTCCAGTCCGCGCATCAGACTCAGCTGCCACTCCTGGGTGCTCCAGTTCCGCAACCAGCCCCGCAACCGGACCCACGAGAGTTCGAGGCGCTCCAAGGTGACGTCTGCCTCAGTCCGAAAGTCGGCACGGTCGCGACGCCCGTCGAACCGGACGTGATCAAAGGCAAGGTCGTCGCGCCGACGCAGCAAGATAGGCAGCAATGAGGCAATGACGCGCGGGGGGTTGTCTTATCGCGGTCCACGCGAGGATGCGCCCCCCCATGTCTACCCCCCGCCGCATCTTCCGCATCTATCAGCAGCTGGCCAAGGACGCGGTGGAGATCCGGGATTTCCTCAGCGCCAAGGGCGAGAAATCCGGCACCCTCGACCTGTTGGTCAAGCCTGATCGCGCCAAACTGCTGACGCGTTGGGGCGAAGAGATGGAGGAACTCTGCGGTGTGCTTGATGGCACGCACAAAGATTCCTACCTGATGGAGGCAACCCAGACCTTTTACTGGGGCTGCCTGTTCGCCGTCACCAGCGGTGCCTCCTGGGAAACGCTCAACTTTGACACCGGCCGCATCCAGGCAGGCACCTGCAAGATCGACACCGAACCGGAAGTGCTGGCTTCGGTCCGCCGCTTGGTCGCCATCGGTCCCGACGCGGTCAAGCCAGAGAAACTCTTCCTGGTGTGGAATGCCGCCGACTGGATCTATCGCCGCCAGCGTCCAGCTGAACAGCAGTGGAGCATCGAACAGCTGATGGAAGCCGATCTCCAGGACATGAAGAAGAAATGGTACCTGGAACCGCTGATCGCCAAGATCACGGACTGATCTCCTGCGGGCGCGGACTTCATCTGCTCTGACGATCCGGTGGTCATCGTTCCGATCGGAGAGCGACCGATGACCGTCCCGCGGGGCTTCGGCAGCCCGGACGGCCAGGTCTACATGCCCATCGGTCGACGCCACGCGCTTCTCGGCATGTGGCCGCTTCGGCCGGGCGGCGAGTCGTGGAGCAAACAGGATGTGGACGCCCGAACCGTCGCAATCTTGAACTCCCTCGTTGCGCTGAGGGCGAGCCGCTTCGTCGCATCGGCGACCGACG
>JANPLC010000393.1:0-4549 GCA_031426335.1 Planctomycetota bacterium | reverse complement strand
CAACCGCTCCTACGAGTACGACGGATTGGGCGACGCCTACGCCCGCATGCTGCTCGACGAACTGCTGCCGGAAGTCGAGAAGCAGACGACGAAGGACGGTAAGCCGATCGTGTTGTCGAAGAAGGGAAGCGACCGCGCCATCGGCGGGGCGAGCAGTGGGGCGATCGCGGCGTTCACGGTCGCGTGGGAGCGGCCGGACGCGTTCACCCGCGTGTTCAGCACCATCGGCACCTACGTCGGCCTGCGCGGCGCGAACGAATACCCGACGTTGATCCGCAAAGTCGAACCCAAGCCGCTGCGCATCTTTCTGCAGGATGGCAGCAAAGACCTCAACATCTACGGCGGCGACTGGTGGATGGCCAATCAGTCGATGGAACGCTCGCTGACCTTCGCCGGTTACGAGGTCAGCCACGTCTGGGGTGAAGAGGGCCACAGCGGCAATCACGGCACCCAACTGTTCCCGGAAGCGATGAAGTGGCTGTGGAAAGGTTGGCCCGAACCCGTGAAGGCCGGCGAAGGTTCGCCGCAGATGAAAGAGGTGCTGATCCCAGGCGAAAACTGGCAGCTCGTCGGCGACGGCTACAAGTTCACCGAAGGCCCCGCGGTCAACGCCAAGGGCGAGGTGTTCTTCACCGACATTCCCAACAGCGTGGTGTGGAAAGTCGGCGCCGACGGCAAGCCGGTCGAATGGCTGAAGGACACCCAGAAGGGCAACGGCCTGCGCTTTGGCCCCGACGGCCGCGCGTTCCTGTTGGCGATGGACGCCAAAGAGATCTGGGCCCTCGACGAAAACGCGAAGAAAACCGTGTTCCACGCCGGCTTTCGCGGCAACGACCTAGTCGTGCTGAAGAACGGCGCCATGTACGTCACCGAACCGGGCTGGGACGGCGTCGCCCCAGGCAAGGTGTGGTACCTCAGTCCCAAGGGCGAAGCGAAGGTCGTCGACGACCAGGGCCTGAAGTTCTGCAACGGTGTGGTCGCCTCACCCGACCAGTCGCTGCTCTACGTCGTCGACTCACGGACGCACTGGGTCTTCAGCTACCAGATCCAGCCCGACGGCACGCTGGCGCACAAACAGAAGTACTACCACCTGCACGTGCCAGACACCGCCGAGGACGCCGGCGGCGACGGCATGCGCGTCGACACCGCCGGCCGCCTCTACGTCGCCACCCGCATGGGCATCCAGTTCTGCGACCAGGCCGGCCGCGTGAACGGCATCATCCCCACGCCCAACGGCAAGATCTCCAACCTGACCTTCGGCGGCCCGGAGATGGACACCATCTACGCGACGTGCGGCGACAAGGTGTTCAAGCGCAAGGTGAAGGCGAAAGGCGTGGAGGGGATGAACGCGCCGGTGAAGCCGGAGAAGCCGAGGTTGTGAGCTTGGATAAATGGATCGATCGTTGGTTTGTGAATCCAGACACCGTTTTTTCAGGGATGAGCATGACACAACCATTTGACGGTTTCGACCTCTCTGATTTTTGGGAAGATTCCGAATACGCGCGAAAGGAATACGTAGATGTTGCGCCTACGGCTGAGATGGTGGCTACGGTGGAGAAACGACTCGGGTATAAATTGCCAGCCGCGTACATCTCTCTTTCAAGACACCAGAATGGCGGCATCCCCAAGCGAACCAGTCATCGCACGAAAACGCGAACCTCATGGGCAGAAGACCACGTTGGTATTTCAGGGATTTATTCGATCGGGGAATCGGCCTCGTGTTCCTTGTTAGGTTCTTTCGGCAGTCAATTTTGGGGTGCCGAGTGGGGTTACCCGCCTATTGGAATCTATTTCTCCGACTGCCCTTCGGCTGGGCATGATATGATCTGTCTCGACTATCGCATCTGCGGCCCAAAGGGTGAACCTTCCGTTGTTCACGTGGACCAAGAGCGGGACTATAAGATCACCCATGTGGCTGACAGTTTCGAGTCATTCATACGCGGGCTTGAAGCGGATGAGGCATTCGGCTGAAAGGAGGCTCAATGTTCGGAATTAAGGTCTCAATCCTGCGTTACCTCAGCGACGATCCCCATCCCGGCATCGTTGCATGTCAATTCGTCGATTCGAATGGCCGGCATTGGTGTTTCGTCGAAAAGACTGCGGTGGTCTACGATGGATCAGATTCGCTTGGTCCGCAGTCACGTTTCCCAATCACGGGATTCATCGCGGGAACAATCGGCGCGAAAGTTTTTTCCAAGAATGGCCACGAAGCCGTGGAGTTCAGCACGGAACAACCATGGGGCATCGAGTCGATTGAGGGTCAGAGCACGTTTATTGTAAGGCCGGATGTTTTGGAAGACCGCACATGAACGTTGTCGGTGATCTGCTTGAAGTCCCCGAAGGGGACGACGTAACGCCAGCCCGGCCCACACCGACGTCACCAAACGACGCAAGTGACGACGAGGGACTTATTGGTAATCAGCAGAGTTTTACCCCGGACTGCCATCATGGCGGCCCTACGGGCCTCTGGATGGAAACAGAATCGGGTCGATCGACGTGGTCAGCACCTCAATCAACTCCGGGTCCATGTACTGGTAATCATCGGGGATCCCCAGGACATGGATCTCCTTGTAACGCATCTCTCCGGGGAAATCGCTCATCAGCCGTTTCTTGTGCTTGTCTTCCATTACCAGAATGACGTCCGCCCATTTCAAATCGGCGCTGGTGATCTGACGTTTGGCACTGCGGGCAGTCCCGGCTGAGCGGACGCTAATGAGTGGTCGCTTTCGGTAGATATCCTCCGCAGTGGGGCTGCGCCACTGGTTCTTGCTGCAAATAAACAGGACGTTGAGCGCCTCGTTCTTTGTCATCCGGCTTTCCGGCACCACGGGATATTCAAAGCCCAATTGTTGTGCGCGATGGGCCTTCTCGCTGCGCTTATACATCTGCTTCCAGTTCTTCTCGCGTGGCCAGCCGTCTTTACTCATAGGTGAAGGCCTAGCCGATTGTGGCGTCGTTGCCATCGATCAGGCTCCCACGATGCTCACAGCAGTCATCATCGGCGGCGGCGCCGCCGGCTTCTTCGCCGCCATCACCTGCGCGGAGGCGAATCCTGGGCACTCGGTGATCATCCTGGAAGCGACCGGCGAGGTGCTGGCCAAGGTGCGCATCTCCGGCGGTGGGCGCTGCAACGTCACCCATGACTGCTTGGAGCCGAAGACGCTGGTGGGCAGCTACCCGCGCGGCACGCGTGAACTGCTGGGGCCGTTCTCGCGTTTCGGGCCGCGGCAGGTGATCGCGTGGTTCGAGGGGCGCGGCGTCGAGCTGAAGGTCGAGGAGGACGGGCGGATGTTCCCGACCACCGACTCGTCGCAGACCATCATCGACTGCCTGACGTCGGCGGCGGAGGGGGCTGATGTGCAGGTGCGCACGCATGCGGTGGTGAAGGCGGTGGTCGCCGATGGCGCGCGTTGGCGTGTTGAACTGGCGAACGAGACCATCATCGCCGAGGTGGTGCTGCTGGCGACCGGCTCGGGGAAGAGCGGCCACAAGCTGGCGGAAACCCTCGGCCATACCGTGGTGACACCGGTGCCGTCGTTGTTCACCTTCACCATCCCCGAGCCGTGGATCCGCGAGCTCGCCGGCCTCAGCGTCGAGAACGTCCACCTGACGCTGCTCGATCTGGCGGAGGAGATCACCACGCGCGGGCCGCTCCGACGCACGCATTGGGGCTTCAGCGGCCCGGCGGCACTGCGGGCGTCGGCCTGGGGCGCGCGGTTGCTGGCGACGGTGAATTACCGCTGTCGCGTGCGCGTCGATTGGCTGGGCGGTGCGTCGGCGCCAGAGTGGTGCGCCGGCATGCGCAAGAACCACGGCGCGAAGTTGCCGAAGAACGCGCCGCCCTCGGCGATTCCCCGGCGCCTATGGGATGCCTTGCTGCTGCGTGCCGGCGTTGTCGACGGCGTCGGCTGGGCGCAGTTAACCAAGGAACAGATGGATGGTGTCGCTGGCCAACTCAATGCCTGCACCGTCGCCATGACGGGCAAGAGCACCTTCAAGGATGAGTTCGTCACCGCCGGCGGCGTGGCACGCGAAGAGGTCACATGGCGGACTATGGAGAGTCGCAAGGCGGCGGGGGTGTTCATCGCCGGTGAATGTCTTGATGTCGATGCGATCACGGGTGGGTTCAATTTTCAGAATGCGTGGACGAGCGGGTGGCTCGCCGGCAATTCCATGGCCGAACATTTGGGGACGGCGCCCTGACCGAATGGCTATTCCACGGAGGGCGTTCATCGGTCGCAATACGCGAACCCGCTCTAAGGGGCGTATTATGTTTGGTTCGAGAGCGCCAACGGCGCGGCATCAACACAGCCCAGGGCAACGCCCGGCAACGCCCTGGGTTCAGATGTGCAATCCGAGTGAGCCCTGAAAGGGCGATTCAATCGCCCTTTCAGGGCTTAGAATGATTTTCCTGCGGTATTCCCAGGGCGTTGCCCTGCTCGTTACCCATAAGTCATAGGGTGGTCGTCAGCCAAGCAGAACCGACCGCCGGGAGCGCGGCCGCCCTCGGCCGCATTCCGCACAAACCAAGAATAATCAGTGATTCCCG
>JANPLC010000392.1:0-7759 GCA_031426335.1 Planctomycetota bacterium | reverse complement strand
GGATGCTGTCCCCTAGCGTCGGGCCCATGTCCGACGCCAGCTACACCAAGCAAGATCGCGGAACCGCCGGTGCCTATGCCAGTTACTACGCCGGCATGGATGCGTCGATGCAGCAGAAGGTGGCGTTGACCACCGCCCACTTCCCCACCAGCGGCACCGTGGTGGACATGGGCAGTGGCTCTGGTCGCGGAACCTACGACCTCGCCTGCCTGCATCCGGAATTGGAACTGGTCGGCGTCGACATCAATCCCACGGCGGTTGCGACTGCGGATGGGACGTTCAAGCGCGCGAATCTGCGCTACCTCGCTGGCGACATCGCCGACCGCATATTTCCCGACAACTCACTTGACGGGATCCTCGATTCGTCGGTGCTGCATCACGTCACCAGCTTCAGCGGCTATTCCACCGCCCGGTTGGAAACCTGCCTCGATCACCAGATCGCCGCGCTACGCACCGGCGGCACGCTGATCATCCGCGATTTCGTCGCGCCGGATGGACCACCCGAGGTGGCGCTGTCGATCCGAGATGACGACGGCGCGGCGGATGGCCCCCTCGCCACCTTGTCGACTTGGGCCCTCTGGCGGCGCTACGCGTCGACGGTGGCGCACGGGCGTTATCGTGCGGGCGAGTTGCCGTGGAGCGATCTGGGCGCAACCAGCGACGGTTGGCAACGTATTCGTTGCCGCCTACGCGACGCCCAGGAATTCATCCTGCGCAAGGACTACCGTAGCGACTGGGACGTGGAGCTGCTGGAGGAATACACCTACTGGAACCACTCCGAGTTCGTCGCCGCGCTCGAACGCCGCGGTCTGCGCGTGGTGACCGCAGCACCGATCCGCAATCCCTGGATCATCGCCAACCGGTATCAGGGACGAGTGCGCTTGACGACGGTCGATGGCGACAACCTGCCATTCCCACCAACCAATTTCCTGGTGGTCGGGCAGAAGGTCGCCGCGAGCCAAGGAACCCGCCTCCGCCTGCAACAGGCAGCCACCGTGAAGGCACCGGCGTTCCTGAAACTCAGTGCCTGGCAGGGCGACGACGGCTCACAGTACGATCTGGCCGAACGTCCAGGGCGCACGCTCGACCTGATCCCGTGGTTGCGACGTGATGGACAAGTGCTGGTCCTGGCCAAGCAGGGATATCCGCGCCCCATCGTGGTCGCGGATCCCGCGCGCCCGAACCTCCACGGCGCGTCGTGGAGCGGGTACCTGACCGAGCCCTTGTCGGCGATCACCGATCCCACCGAACCACTCGACGGGGCGGTACGACGCATCCTGCACCAACGTGCGGGCCTGTCCGACGAAGCCATCCGCGCCATCGGCGATCCGGTGCGGTATGCCACTTCCGCCGGTGGTCTGGACGAAGTGGTCACCGCGCTGGCGGTTGAGATCCGTGCACTGCCACCCGCTGCGACGATTCACTATGGCGGACTCTATGACTCAGGCGTGGTACGTGCGCTTGACGCCCGTTCGTGTTTGCGCGCCGCGCAGATCGGCGGGCTGTTCGATGCGCGCCTGGAACTCGGCATCCATCGCCTGCTGCGTGCACTCGGTGTTCCGGGCAGTCCGTGGATCGGTGCTGCACTAGCAGTGCCCGATCACGATCGCGATTGGCCGGTAACCGCTGGCGGGCTGTTGCCGTTGCGCAACGTCACCTTTTCCCCCACGACGGGATTGGGCGGTTACTTGGCGGTACAACGCGGGCGCTTCCTCGAACTCGCCGCTGATGGGCGCGTGATCGATACCACGGTACGTGAATGGCTGACGACCCGAAGCGCCACCAGCAATACCGCCGTGGTGCTGCCGGCGGTGCGCATCCGTGGGCAGGTGCTCATCGGCGTGGAGCACCACCATATGCCGGCGGTGCAGAAGGCCTACGGTCGCGCTGCCTACGCCACCGTGCCGGCGTGGCGACTGCCGCCGACGGTGGATCGGCTCGATCGCGCCGAACGCTCGGCGCGTGAACGCCTCGTGAGCGAACACGGTTGCCACGCGACCGCGCTGATCGAACTCGGTGGCGCCTACCTCGCCACGCCAGGAGCTACCCCCGAACTGGTGCATCCGTGGCTGGCGGCGATCGATCCCACTCATGGCCCTGGGGATCTGCACTGGATTCCGCTGAGCGAGGCGCTCGACGACACGCCCATCGATGCCCATCTGGCGATCGCGGCCCATCGCGCTGCGCAGGTGCTGATGGAAGGCCGGTGAGCCCTGCACCGAGACCCGCCTGTGCAGCGCAGTGAGCACCTGCTTGACCACGATCGCTAGATAGTGTACCAATTACACCATTGGAGCTCCCATGGACGGCGCCGCCTTACTCACCGACCTCTACCAACTGACGATGGCCTATGGCTACTGGAAGACCAAGCGCTCAGAGCACGAGGCGGTCTTCCACCTGTTCTTCCGCAAGCCGCCGTTCGGTGGCGGCTACACCATCGCTGCCGGACTGGAGCCGGTGATCGACTGGCTGCAGAGCTTCCGCTTCGCGCCCGATGACCTGCACTACCTCGCGACCCTCACCGGCAACGATGGCAAGGTGCT
This sequence comes from Planctomycetota bacterium, assembly GCA_031426335.1. Taxonomy (GTDB): domain Bacteria; phylum Planctomycetota; class UBA11346; order UBA11346; family UBA11346; genus BOG-1363. The sequence continues at coordinate 5,216 of JANPLC010000392.1, read as the reverse complement.
GTTCGAGCCGGCGTTCCTCAATTACCTGGGACGCCTGCGCCTGAGCCTGGACCTTGATGCGATGCCGGAAGGCACCGTGGTGTTCCCGCACCAGCCGCTCATCCGCGTGCGTGGTCCGATCCTGCAAGGTCAGTTGTTGGAAACCGCGCTGCTGTGCCTGATGAACTTCAACACTCTGATCGCCACCAAGGCCGCACGCATCTGCGCTGCCGCGCAGGGTGAACCAGTGTTGGAATTCGGTCTGCGCCGCGCCCAGGGCATGGATGGCGCCCTCGGTGCGAGCCGTGCGGCGCATGTCGGCGGCTGTGCCTCGACCTCGAACGTGCTGGCGGGCAAACGTTACGGCATCCCGGTGCGCGGCACGCACGCACATAGCTGGGTGATGTCGTTCGACGATGAACTGGAATCGTTCGATGCCTATGCCCAGGCGATGCCCAAAAACTGCGTCTTCCTGGTCGACACCTACGACACCATCGCAGGTGTGAAGCATGCGATCACGGTCGGCAAGAAACTCCGCGAGCGTGGCCACGAGATGGTCGGCATCCGCCTCGACTCGGGCGACCTCGCCTGGTTGTCGATCGAAGCGCGCAAGCTGCTCGATGCCGTGGGCTTCCCCAAGGCTGCGATCGTGGCGTCGAACGACCTCGACGAACGCACCATCGCCAGCATCAAGGACCAAGGCGGCAAGGTCAGCATCTGGGGCGTCGGCACCAAACTGGTGACCGCCTACGACCAGCCAGCGCTCGGTGGCGTCTACAAACTCGCCGCCATCCGCGAACCCGGCGGTGAGTGGAAACCGCGGGTCAAACTCAGCGAACAGGCGATCAAGGTGTCGAACCCCGGCATCCAGAACGTGCGGCGTTTCATCAAGGATGGCGAAGCGATCGGTGACGTGATCTGGGATGAACTCCATCCCACGCAGCAATGGACCATGGTCGATCCCGCTGATCATACCCGCCGCAAGATCATGCCCGCCGATGCGACGGCGCATGACTTGTTGGTGCCGGTGCTGCGCAATGGCGGACTGGTCTACCACCGCCCGCTGCTGACCGACATCCGTGCGCGGACACAGACGCAGCTCGGCTTGTTCCATGCCGGCGTCAAACGCCTCGACAATCCGCACCTGTATCCGGTCGGACTCGAACAAGGATTGAATGAACGGAAGACGGCGTTGATTTTGGCGGCGAGAACCAAGAAAGACGGATGACCATGCCCTTGAAACACGAAACCGGCAACCTCATCGCCTTGGCCTTGGCAGGACGTTTCGATGTCATCGGACACGGCTGCAATTGTATGTGCAGCATGGGTGCCGGGATCGCCAAGAGCATCCGGCGGCAATTCCCCGCCGCCTATCAAGCCGATCTCACCACCAAACGTGGTGACCGCGCCAAGCTCGGAACCTGCACCCACGTCACCATCGAGCATGAGCAACGGTCGTTGATCATCGTCAACGCCTACACCCAGTTCGACTGGCGCGGCACCGGGGACCGGCTCGATTACGATGCGCTCCGTCGCGCCATGACCTGGATGGCGACCAGCTTCACCGGCAAACGCTTCGGCCTGCCGCGCATCGGAGCGGGGTTGGCGGGCGGCGATTGGCCGCGTATTGAAACCATCCTGACCGAGGTGTTCGCCAAGGAAGATCTCACCATCGTCGAGTACCAACCATGACCCTCCTCCGCGTCGCCGCCGTCGTCCTCAACCAGACCCCGCTCGATTGGGATGGCAATCAACGGCGCATCTTCGGCGCACTCCGTGATGCGCGCGCGGCCGGCGCTGGACTGGTGTGTCTGCCCGAACTCTGCATCACCGGTTACGGCTGCGAAGACGCCTTCCACGGTGCTGACATCGTGGTACAGGCCGAGCGCGTGTTGGCCGAGTTGTTACCAGAAACCGCCGGTTTGGTGGTCGCCGTCGGCTTGCCGCACCTGCATCAACGCGCGTTGTTCAACTGCGTGGCGGTGATCGCCCACCAGCGCGTGATCGGCGTGGTGGCGAAACGCAACTTGGCCGGCGACGGCATCCACTACGAACCACGCTGGTTCAAGCCGTGGCGCGACGGCGTGGTCACCACTACGCACATCGCTGGAGTGGAGGTTCCCCTCGGCGATCTGTTGTTCGACGTCGGCGGCATCCGTTTCGGCTTCGAGATCTGCGAGGACGCCTGGGTCGCTGAACGTCCGGGTGTGCGTCTGGGAGCGCACGGTGCCGACGTCATCCTCAATCCATCGGCCAGCCATTTCGCCTTCGGCAAACTCGCCGTGCGCCATCGTTTCGTCATCGAAGGCAGCCGCGCGTTCGGTTGCGCCTACGTCTACGCCAACCTGCTGGGCAACGAAGCCGGTCGCGCAATCTACGACGGTGGCGCCGTGATCGCCGCAGGCGGTCGGGTGGTGGCGCAGGGCTCGCGCCTCGGCTTCCAGGAATGGGAGGTCACCACCGCCAACGTCGATGTGACCGCGGCGCGGATGGCCCATGCCCGCATCACCAGTTTCCATCCGGCGCTGACCGACCACATGGGCTTGGTCAAGATTGCGCACACGTGGCCAACCACCGCGATCGGCGTGACGCCGCCACTGACCATGGCCACCTGGGAAACCAGCGCGACGCTGAAAGCAGAGGAGTTCACGCGCGCGGAAACCCTCGCGCTGTTCGACTACCTGCGCAAAAGCCGCAGCCGTGGTTTTGTCGTCAGCCTGAGCGGAGGCTGCGACTCGGCCGCGGTGGTGAGCCTCATCGGGTTGATGGTGCGCCGCGTGGTGGCGGAACTCGGGATCAGCGGACTGCGTGAACGTTTGGGTCACATCGCAGCGCTGAAGAACGCCGACGACGCGGCCAGCGCCACGAAACTGCTGCTGACCACGCTTTACCAGGGCACGGTCAACAGCAGTCAGACCACCCGCGATGCCGCGGCGACTATTGCCGCAATGGTCGGTGCGAAACACCTGTCGATCGAAATGGATGCCTTCGTTGCTGGCTACACGCAAGCGGTCGGCACCGCCCTTGGGCGCATGCCGACCTGGGAACAAGACGACCTCGCCCTGCAAAATATTCAGGCCCGCGCCCGTGCTCCCGGTGTGTGGCTGATCGCCAACCTGGAAGACAAGCTGCTGCTGGCCACCAGCAACCGCAGCGAAGCCGCGGTCGGTTACACGACGATGGATGGCGATACCTGCGGCGGACTCAGCCCGATCGCCGGCATCGACAAAGCGTTCCTGCGTGAATGGCTGGAATGGCTGGAACACCACGGCCCGCACGGTCATGGTCCGCTACCGCAACTCGCCTGCGTAAACCAACAGCGTTCATCGCCCGAACTGCGCCCGCTCGACGCCGCGCAGCAGAGCGAAGGCGACCTCATGCCGTTCCCGCTGCTCGACCGCATCGAACGCCTCGCCATCCGCGACAAGCTGCCGCCCAAGGACATCCTGCCGCGCCTGGTGGTGGAGTTTCCGCAGCATCCCAAGGAGCGCCTGCACGGCTGGGTCGAACGCTTCTTCACGTTGTGGTGCCGCAACCAATGGAAACGCGAACGCTTCGCGCCGGCGTTCCATCTCGACGATGAAAATCTCGATCCCAAGACCTGGTGTCGCTTCCCGATCTTGTCGGGTGGGTTCCGGCGTGAGTTGGGTGAGATGCGCTGAGGCGTTCTCCGTGACACGGGCGCCTCGCCCGTTATCGATATCAACTATCAGGGGCGAGACGCCCGTGACACGGTGGAATTCACAGCACCAAGTGCTGCCAATCCAATCCGTGCGGCTCGAAACGGGCAAAATCCTTATCCCGCGTCACCCAGGTGCAGCCGGCGGCAATGGCGATGGCTGCGTGTTGGGCGTCAGCGACCAACTTACCGACCGCCTTGGTCTCACGACAAAGGCGCGACGTATGACTCCAATGATCCGCCTCCGGGACGATCAGCCGACAATTCGCGCGCGTGAGAATGTCATCGATGAAAGCCAAGGCGCCGACCAACGGCGTCGGTCCTCCGGGCATCGTCGGTTGAGTGACGATGCGTACGAATCCGATCGCCACCTGCGCGCTCACGGCAAAGGGACGCGGATCGTTCACCACCGCATTCCACCATTGATGGTACGGCACATGAAACGGCGCGTCAGCGCGGTGCGCGTAGATCAGAATATTCACATCCGGCATCAGCATGTTCGGTGTCCTGCTCAGCCTGCTCAATAGGCAAGGCGCGTACGGTCATCCTGCGCATCGAGCTTGGCCAAGTCCTCTGGTTCCATCGCCACTGGATGCGTGTGATCGCCGAAGGTCAGCGCGCGGTAGATCGGAGCCGCTTCACGCACCCGCGTGCTGGGCGTCAGATGGTCACGCAGCGCTTGATTGACCACATCGCTCAGCGAGCGGTGATCTTGTGCCGCCACCTGCTTGGCCTTGGTGACCAGCGAGTCGTCGAGGATGAGGGTGGTTCGCATACTGCGCAGCATACTTATGCCATCTTGTATGCAACATCCCCGGATGACTCTTTAGCTCATTGTGGTTATTGAACTTACGAACTTACCTTAAACTCACCGACGGCAGGAGCACGACATGTTGCGAGTGCGCTGGACTTCGTTGTGGCAACGCCTGGGTGCGAAACCGGTGCCCGACATCGAGCCGCTGCTGTCCCGTCTGAGCGAACCACATCGGCACTACCACAATCTCACCCACGTCCGGCATTGCCTGAGCTTCTATGACCGCGGACCACGGCGAGACGACGTGGTCGAGCTAGCGCTATGGTTGCACGACGCGATCTACGATCCGCAGGCGCATGACAACGAGGAGCGCAGCGCTGCATGGTGCGTCGAGTTGGGGCATCGCGCCCACCTTCCGCCTGATGTCATCACCCGAGCGGAACGCTGCATCCTCGCTACCCGTCATCGCTACCCACCCATCGCCGACGATGAACGCCTGACGGTCGCCATCGATCTCGCCATCCTCGGCGAGACGCGCGAACGCTTCCGTGCCTATGACCGCCAGATCCGCCAGGAATACGCCTGGGTTCCGCTGGCGACTTACCGCCTCGAACGGGTGCGCGTTCTACGTGGATTTCTCGATCGGCCTGTGATCTATCCGCACCCGTGGTTCGCACAGCGCCTGGAGCAACCTGCGCGTTTCAATCTGCGCGCGACGCTCGCGCGTACTCGCTGAACCAATCACCTACGACCTGCGATGCGGCGAGCCTTCCCCCTGGGGGCGTGGGCGGCTCGCCCGCGCAG
>JANPLC010000391.1:0-5708 GCA_031426335.1 Planctomycetota bacterium | reverse complement strand
CGCAGGTCGGCACACGCTGGCTCGATCTGGCGCTGCAACACTACGAAGGCGGCTACAAGGCCGAGTGGGGGAATGACTGGTGGAAAGATTTCAGCGCTGGCGGTTGCGGCAACAGGCGCATCAGATTGAACGCGCCGACCTTGCCGAAACCGCCGGCGCTGAAGTCTTTCCACCAGTCATTGCCCCACTCGGCTTTATAGCCGCCCTCGTAGTGCTGCAGCGCCAGATCGAGCCAGCGCGTGCCGACCTGCGGATTCTTCGCCACGTGCGCACGCTGCAGTAAACTCGCAGCGGTCATGAGCTTGTCGAAGGGATCGGCACGGTAACCGGTCTCGACGGTCTGCCCGTCGGCGCGCAGTGCTTGGCCGCGACGTTTGCGAATGGCTTCCTGCTCTGGCTTCGGAAGTTTATCGGTGATCACCGGACCGGCGTTGGCGTGGGCGAAGAGCACGAGTTTCTCTGCGCGATCGAGCAGCAGGTCGGCGAAGGTCGCCGGCTTGAACTCCGCGAAGCCCGGTTTGGTTTTCAGCAGTGCGCCGTGATCGCGGATCACCATCGCCGAGGCCGCCATCGCTGCTGCCATCGCCGCGGGAATGTCTCCCGCAGGAACCTGCTTGTTCACCCGGAAGGTCGGGCGATTGGTCATCAGGTGGGCGACCTCGGCCGCCGCCCACAACGCGTGCACGGATGGATTTGGCACGCCCTCGCGCCCACCGCAGCCGATCACCACGTCGAGGTCAGTCGCCGGATCGGCGCACTCCGGATTGAGCACACACGCGACGAAGTAGCGATTCACGTGGATAAGGCTTTCGAGCAGCTCATCCATCTGGCCAGATTTAACCCAGCCGTCGGGTTCTTCGATCGCCGACCACGCGATGGTCATGGCGGTGAACGACATCGTCAGATTGGCGGTCCAGTGGTCGCCGGCGTCGAACCAGCCACCGCTCAAATCCTTGCCGATATCTTTGCCATCGCTCAAACACGCATCGCCACGCCACGTGACGCGGTTGTTCGGCGAGCGCTTGCCGGACTGCTGCGCCTCCAGGAAATAGAGCGTCTTCTGCAGCGCTTCGGCGTAGTTGAAGCTGGCCTCGCCCGCCGTGAGCACTGAGGAGCTGAACAGGCCGACCAACCCGGCAAGACTACGTAAGGCGATGACGCGGAGTGACATGGCGGGCGATCCTGGGAAAGGCGATGAAAACCTGGCATAGGCTATGACCGAATCGATTCGGTCGACCTCTGTAACGTCCGCTCCGCTAGCCTGTGACGGCCTGCGTGGCTGAGCCTACGGTGAGGCCGGCGCGCAGGTCGCACCGGGATGCAGGCTGTAGGGTAACGCACGCGCCGTCTGGGGCCGATTGCCGTCGGCGATTTTCGTCAGCAACACCTCGACCGCTGCACGCCCCATCGCCGCCGCAGGAATGATGGCGGTGGTCAGGTCGATGCCGTGCGCGGCGAAGGGTTCTGGGTGGAACGTGATCAGCGACAGGTCGCGCGGTACACGCCAACCGCGTTCGAGCGCCGCGATCAACAACGGCAACGCATCCTGCGCACCATACCCAAGCACCGCTGTCGGCCGGTCATCGCCCTCGAGCAGACGTCGCGCCACCGGCAGCCGGTCCGCTGCATTGGCCCACTGAGTGCCCACATACGGACGTGGCCGCAGTCCGGCGGCGGTCATCGCGTCGGTGTATCCGGCGAGCCGGTCGAGGTGACTGTAGTGCGGCCCAGCGTTGTCGCTGTGCCAGGCGATGCGCCGATGGCCCAACGCGATCAGATGTTCGGTCGCCAAGCGCGCCCCAGCGCGATCGTCAGGAAAGGCGGCGTCGAAAGTTTGACGATGATTCAGCCACACGGTCGGAATGTGGTGATCCTGCAACAGCTTGATGAAGTGCGCCGGTGCTTCGGCGACGTAATCGATCAACAGGCCGTCGACCGCCCACTCACGCATCAAGCGTGGCAACGCGGCGTCATCCGTCAGTTCATCATCCGGCAGGCGTGCCACGGTCAGCGATAAGCCACGGGTATGCAGGTCATCCATCAACCCCAACCACAGGTCGAGGAATGGTGAGATACGTCCAGGTCTGGTCGACAAGACCAGCCCAATAGCATCACATCGTCCGGTGCGCATCGCCCGTGCCGCGGCACTCGGCCGGTAATTCAGCGTGCGCGCGATCGCCTGGATCTGCGCGATACGTTCGGCGCTGGCGCCGGATTCCTTGAACTTGCCATTGAGCACACACGACACCGTCGACTGCGCCGCCTGCGCTGCGCGGGCGATCTGGGCGATGGTGACGCGGCCGCTTTTGCTCGCCATGCGCTCAGCGATTGCCCAGTGGCCACTTGCCTTCAAACACCGTCACCGCCGGACCGCTCATCACCACTTCTTCGGTGTCGTCGACCCACGTGACGTGCAGGTCGCCGCCGTTGAGGCGCACGATCGCTTCGCGACGGGGGATCTTTTCCAACAAGATCGCTGCGACCACGGTGGCGCAGGCACCAGTACCGCAGGCTTGGGTTTCTCCTGAGCCGCGTTCCCAGGTGCGTTGGCGCAACACTGGCAGACCTTTTTCATCCTTGAGACGCGCGACGAACTCGACGTTGGTGCGGCGGGGGAAACGGATGTCGTGTTCGATCTTCGGTCCGACGTGCGCGACCGGGAATTTCTCCGGATCATCGACGAAACACACCGCGTGCGGATTGCCCATGCCCACCGCCAGCAGGTGGTGATGGACGCCGTCGATCACCGCGGTCAGCGGCAGACGTGGGCCTGGGCCGGCGTGTTCGACCGGGACCTCGTCCGGGATCAGACGTGGCCGGCCCATGCCGACGGTGGCGCCGGTGCAGAGTTTGGCCTTGAACTGCAACGTCAGGTCGAGCACGCCCGCGCCGGTTTCCACCGACAGCGTCTTGCCTTTCACGTGGCGATGATCGTACGCCAGCTTGCCCAGGCAGCGGATGCCGTTGCCGCACATTTCGGATTCGCTGCCGTCAGCGTTGAACATGCGCATGCGCACGTCGGCCTTGGTCGACGGTGCGAGCACGATCAGGCCATCACCGCCGATGCCGGTGTGACGATCGCTGAGGGCGATGGCGAGTTTCTTCAGCGCGGTGGTGGTCGACGGCACGGTGTCGCGCAACGCGTCGAGGTAGACGTAGTCGTTGCCGCAGCCGTGCATCTTGGTGAAGGGAAGCGCCGGGTCCTTGCTCATGCCGCCAAGGGTGCCCCGGCGCTGGCGCAGGGCAATCGCGTGCAGCGACGGCTTCAGCGCGATTCAGCGGATGTTGTTCGCCTTGCGGTAGGCGACCTCGGCCTTGAGTTGTACATGCGTCAGGCGGTCGTCACCGAACAGGCGCTTACCGTTGCTGAAGGCCAAGATTCCTAGGATGCCGATGATCGTGCCGATCGGGAAGCTCGGCAGGCTGAGGGCAGAGACGACGATGCCAAAGGTGCGGCCCCAGGGCAGGCGGTTCCAGCAGCCGTACACGCAGGCGCCCTGGACCCCGCCGAAGAGGAGGAAGATGACGCCCATGACCAAGGTGACGCCGGCATCCTTGCCGCCGCTAGCGCCAGCGAAGAGCATGAAGGGGATGGCGACGGCCATGATCGCCAAGCCCAGGCACCACAGGAAGATCAACGTGCGGATGGTGTTCGAATGGTTGAAGAGCTTTTTCACCTCCTTGGTCGACATCTGGCGGAGCGCGGCATCGCCACCTTCTGCGCCGCTGCCTTGGCGGATATCGGTTTGGGGTGGGGCGTAGACGTTGACGTCGTTCATGGTGGGTCCTTGGCGGTATTCGCCGGGATGATGGAGTTCGACCCGTGCCCTGCAACATCGCAGCGCAGTACTGCGGAAACCAGTGCGGAAACCCAGGAACGGTCTGCGGAACACTGACAGCGAAGAGACCTTGCCGTGCCTTGATGTGGCGGAGGTGGCGTCGACCGTGCGCAGCCCCTGGCGCCTGAGCGCGCACAGCCCCCACCCACTGACAGAGGAATCGTCGTGAACCCTACCCATGCTCGCTCCAGTTCTTCCCTCCTACGCACCCTGGCTGTCGGCGTGCTGGCGCTGGGCCTGCTGCCCGCCGCCGAGCCGTTGGTGTTCGTCAGCGGCTACGGCCCGGAGATCATCAGCTACACGCTCGATGGTAGCGGCAAGATGACCGAGGTCGGTCGTGCGCCGGGGGGCAAGAGTCCGTCGTTCTTGGCGTTTTCACCAGACCGGAAAAATCTCTACGCGGTGAATGAAGGTGGCGGTGGCGGCAAGGTGTTGTCCTACGCCATCGATACCGCCACCGGCAAACTGACGCAGACCGGTGAAGGCAGCATGGGTGCGGCCGGCAGCGCCTGCCACCTCAGCGTGCATCCCTCGGGCAAATGGATCTTCACCGCCAGCTACGGCAGCGGCCACGTCACCGTCCTGCCGGTCAAGGCCGACGGCAGCGTCGGCGACGCGGTCGATGTGCAGATGGCGGGCAAGAACGCGCACCAGACGGTGGTCAACAAGGACGGCTCGTACCTGTTCGTGCCGACGCTCGGCATCGACCAGGTTCAGGTCTACCGCGTGGACGCCGCCAGCGGCAAGTTGACGCAGGCCACCAGCATCCCGTTGGCAGCCAAGGCCGGTCCGCGCCACTGCGCGTTGTCCCCCGATGAGAAACACCTCTACGTCATCAACGAGTACGGCGACAGCATCACCACCTTCCTCAACGCCGAAGGCAAGTTCGGCTTCAAGGATCTTGGCACCGTGTCGACCCTGCCGGCGGACTTCCCCGGCGACAAGAACTCCTGCGCCCACATCGTGGTCTCGCCCGATGGCAAGACCATCTACGGCTCGAACCGCGGTCACAACAGTTTGGCGATCTTCCGCGTGTCGGATGACGGCGCGAAGCTGACGCCGGTCGGGCACGAGACCGCCGGCGGCGAGATCAACACGCCGCGCAACTTTTCGCTCTCGCCTGACGGTTCGTTGGCCCTGGTCGCCTCGCAGAAAGGCGACGTGGTCAGCATCCTCAAGGTCGATCCCGCCACTGGCCTGTTGACCAAGGTCGGCAGCCAGAAGGTCGGCCCCGGTCCGTCGTTCGTCGGTGTGATGCCGCGCTGACTGAGCGGGGTTTGCGCCCCAGCCCGACTTCGCGGCTCGCATGCTACGCATGTCACCGCTTCGCGGTGATCGCTCTGGGGCGACACCGGCTTGCCGGTGTGTTTCGCTGCGCGCAACCAAACCCGTCCCCGCTCGCGCGCGCAGGCGCGCTCGGGGGATTGCTGTTCGCGGGGCACTGCCCCGCTACGCCCCGCCAGGGGCTCTGCCGCCCCTGGACCCGCACGGTATCAACCCTCACTGCCCGCTTCCGCTGGCTGACACCCGCCTAACACTGCGCGTCCCATGGCCCCCGAGAACCTGCTTGTGCAGCCACCACGTCGGCGGCGGTGGTGGCGCATCCTGGCGCTGCTGCTGCTGTTGGGAGTGCTGCTCCTGGGCGGAGGCGTGTGGTGGGCGTTGTCGACCAACCAGATCGGCAGCCTGATCAGTTACGGTTTTGCCGATCGTCTGCCGGGCGTGCTCGAGATCGACCGCAGTGAATTCACCGGGGCCGAGCAACTGGTCTTGACCGGCGTCCGCTTGAAAGAAAGCCACGGCGCCAAGGCCGCGGTCACGGTCGAGCGTGTGGTGGTCAGCGGCGAACTGTGGAAGGGCTCGGTCAGC
>JANPLC010000390.1:0-20806 GCA_031426335.1 Planctomycetota bacterium | reverse complement strand
CCCCCAACCCCGAACTACATCACACCACCACACCACGCACCTGACCCGAACCACGCCATTGCTTAAGAGGAGGAGAGAAAGACTCACCTCTTGACGGGGCGGCTTCATAGAAGCGCCGAGCAGCGCCGAGTACCAGCTAGGCATAACCACGACATGTGATCAACCAGCCGAGCACGTGCTCGGCGCTCCCGGATCACCCCACCGCGCGGGTCTCTTCCAAGCGATGCGGGATGACAATGCCGTCATCGACTAGCTGGTCAAAACGCACCAGCTGCCACTGCCCGTGAGCATATTCCAGTGCCGTGCCGTTTTCCACCCAGTCACCACTGTTGAGGTAGAGCGGACGTTCGTCTCCAACCGAAATATGACGGATCGCCGGCTGGTGGATATGGCCGCAGATGATGGTCTCGAAGCCGCCTTTGACCGCGGTTTCGGCGCACATCTCTTCGAAGCGATCGATCCAGGCGGTGGCGCTGGAGAACTTGTGCTTGATCGATTTGGTGAGCGACACCGGACGCCAGCCAAGCCCGCCGCGCAGGTTGTTCACCAGATTGCCGAAGCGCTCCAGACGGTCGTAGCCCCACGAGGCGATCCTCGCGATCAGGCGGTTCGCACCCATCCGTTCGTCGCAGTGGTCGCCGTGCGTGATCAGCGTGCGCACGCCGTCGACGGTCCACTCCAAACGATCGACCAGGTGCAGTTGCCCGAAATCGAAACCGGCGTTGCTGTAGCGGCGAAGAGCGTGTTCGTGATTACCGGTGACGTAGAACACCGGCGTACCGTTGGCCGCGAATTTCAACACCCGGCGTACCACCTTGGTGTGGGTGTCGGGCCAGTAGCGCCGATCGAATTGCTGCATGTCGATGATGTCACCGTTGAGCACCAACTTCCCTGGACGGATGCTCTTGAGGTAGGCGAGCAGATCCTCAGCACGGCAGGCCGGTGTCCCCAAATGAACATCGCTGATCACCGCAATGTCGACATCACGACGATGGAAGGTCAGGTCCATGCGCGATACCCCAGCATGCTGAACAGGAAAACTGCGCCGGTTCCGAGCGTCCCACCAATGATCGCACCGACCAGCACATCGCTCAGGTAATGCAGACCGAGCACCAGTCGTGAAAGTCCGACCAGGATGGTGAAGGGCACCAGCAACCACATCCAACCTGGGAAGGCGGAGCACAGGATGATGGTGAAGCAGACTGCGTGCAACGTGTGGCCCGAAGGAAAGCTGAAGCGGTCCAGCGGCGCCACCGTCAGGATCAGGTCCGGGGTGCTTTCGCACGGCCGCAAGCGATGGGTCGAATGTTTGATGAGCTTGTAGATCACCGTGGCGAGGGCACCGGTAGCCAACATCACCAGAGACACCACCAGGGCGCCACCGCCATAGATCAGCGGCAACGCCGCCATCAGCGCGAACCACACCCAACCATCACCCAGACGGCTGACCAACGCGAAGACGTCGCCCGTACGATGGTGGTTGATGCGATTGCACTGCCGGCTCGCAGCGCGATCCCAGGCAGTGAGGTGATGCAGTCCCAACATGCGGAGCTCTCCGTCGTTCAGGTGGTGCGGGTGACCAAGGATCGGCTCACCGTTACACAAGTGTGACGAGGGATGTCGAAGGATGGATGAAGCGTTGATCAAGAATCCCCAGCGATGCGCGACACAAGCGTGGTTCTGTTCGACCAAATCAGTGCGAGGTGCGAGGTGCGAGCAGTGGGCCCGTCTGACGCGGTCTGCTCCGCTTGGTGATCAGGCATCCATTAGGCCGCCCTGGGTGCAACTCTTGGGGGCGCGCTTTTGTGCGGACGAATGGCTTCCGTAAATGCTGGAGCCGTGCGCCGGAAATGCCATTCGGTGGCTTTATTTCAGTAAAAAAAGAACACTCCCCTTCACCCGATTAGCCGTTACCAATTCATCAATGCTTCACAAACCTATGCCATGTTCCTGCACATGATCCAACGTGCCGTTGCCCGGTCGTTCTCGCCGCTGCTGTCATTTGCCGACCGCAGACCGCAGGGCGCAGCGCTCGGCATCGCGCAGTCGCGGATCCTGGCCAAACTCGTCGCTCAGACCGCCCTGTTGCCGATCGGCAAAGCTTTCGCTCTCGACCGCCTGCCGTGTGATCACCGGCTGGTCGAGGCGTTCCGCGCCCAAGTCGCCGAGACCACCTACGCCGATCACGCTCCTTTTATCGAGCGCGTCGCACACGGCGAAGCCGACGTGATGTTCCGCGGACGCGCGGTGGCTCTGGCCCAGACCAGCGGCACCACCAGCACTGAGGCGAGCGGCGAACGTTTCATTCCGCAGAGTTCCGCCCTGCTGCGCCACCACCAGCGTGGCGGCTCGGCGGCGTTCGCTCGACTCCTGAAGGCCACCGGCAGTTCCCTGTTCAATGGCCAACTGCTGATGCTCGGTGGCTCGACCGCCTTGGTGCCGAATGCCCATGGCATCCCGGTGGGCGATCTCTCCGGCATCGTTGCCGCGCGCATCCCGGCGTGGTTGCGTCCGCTTTATGAACCAGGGCTCGATGTCGCCTTGGAAAGCGATTGGGAGCGCAAGCTCGAACGTATCGTCGAGCGCTGCGGCGAACGCGACGTGCGTTTGGTCAGCGGCATCCCGGCGTGGTGCCTGATGCTGTTTGAACGCCTGTGCCGTCGCCGTGATCTGAGCCGGGCGCGTATCGCTTGGCCGAACCTGGGTGGCTTCATCCATGGTGGCCATGCCATCACGCCGTTCATCCCCAGCCTGCGTGAGCACCTCGCGCCGGACACCTGGTTGATGGAGGTCTACCCGGCGAGTGAAGCCTTCATCGCGGTGGGCAGCCGGGCGTGGCGTCTCGACGAACATCAGGCGCCGCCACTCGATCTGCTCGCCGATCACGGCGTCTACCTGGAGTTCGCCCCGCAGGACGGCGGCGAAACGGTCGGCGCCGACGGCATCGTCGATGGCCGCATCTACCGCCTACTCGTCACCACTCCGGGCGGACTCGTGCGTTATCAAATCGGTGATCTGGTCGAAGGCGTGGAGCCTGGTCGCATCCGCGTCGCCGGCCGCATCAAAACCCGCATCTCGGTGTTCGGCGAACACGTCGAAGGCGTGCACCTCGACAACGCGCTCGCCGCCGCGTGCCACGCGGCCCGCTGCGAAGTCGCCTATTACCACGTCGCACCGTTCATCCCCACGCAACGTGATGCCAGCGGCGCCACTGGTGGTCATGAATGGCTGATCGAATTCATCCGCCCGCCCGAATCGGCGCACACCTTCACCGACACCATCGATCATCACCTGCGTACGCATGTGCTTGATTACGACGCGCACCGGATCGGCGGCCAGTTGCTGGCCCCACGTCTGACCATCCTACCGCACGGCACCTTCCACCGTAACTTGGCCAAACAGGGCAAGCTCGGTGGTCAGCACAAGATGCCGCAGGCGTGGAAAGATCGCACCATCGCTGAGCGTCTGATCGCCGCCGGTGCCGAATCACTTCAAGCAGCACCCCTCGGAAATCCCAAGGACACCACAACTCATGTGTGAATTCCGCACCTTTCCAGGACGCGGCCCCTTCCACTTCGTCTGCGTTCCAGGCTTGGTGCCGGACGGCCCTGAGACCTTCCTGCGGCAGCTGTCGCTCCTGCGTCGTTTCGGCGCAGCGACGGTGGTGACCTATCCGTACGAAAACTTCGACATCGATGTGGTGCTGATGCACATCCGCGCCGCCATCGAACGGGCGCGTGCCGATGGCCGCCAGCCCGTTTTGGTGGGCGTCAGTGTTGGCGGCGGATTCTGCCTGGAACTGCTGCGGCGGGCGCGCGACCAGGGTCAGCCGATCGATCTGGCGGCGTTCATCTTGGTCAGCCCCTTCACCTGCACCGCCGATCTCGCCCCCCTGCTGGCCCGGTTGGTCAATGGCATCGAGCAGGAGACCGATCGCAGCGGCGGTGGCCGTCCCGATCAAGCACTTGAACGCGGACGTGCGCTGTTCCGCTCGCTCGCGAGCAAATCCGTGGCAGCCAAACCGGCGGCCACTGGCTGGCGTTCATTTTTCGCCCTGCTGACGCCGCAAGGTTTCGCCGAATGGGGTGAGGCCCGCATCCGTGCCCGCATCGAACGCACGCTTGAAGCAATTCCAGCCCAGGGCGGCATCGCCCGCGTGTTGTCCCTGCGGCAGCTGCGCGGACTGGATCAGGATACCCGTGCGACCAAGCCGCTCAGCGAGGTGCCGACGCTGATCCTGTGGGGCAGCAAGGAACGCCACACCCTGACCATGGATGGTCCAGGGACGCGCATCCTCAGCCGCCCGGATCTGGCGTCGCGCCACTTCCCCGATGTCGAAGTGCACTGGGTCTACACGCATGACGGCGAAGAAGTCCCGCATGCCTCGCTGCTCAAACATGCACCAGATTTCAACCGCCATCTCCGGCATTTCCTCAAACGTCGCGCACGGGCTTATGGCCTGTTGCCACGCATGGCGTTCCTCGCACGGGCGGCCATGCCGCTCGCTCTGCTGGCGACGCTGCGCGGTACCTGAACCATCACACCACAATCGAACGGACACCGATGAACGCTCCCATCACCTTGCCCGTCCCCTCCACCGTCGACCGCTTTCATCAGCGGTTCTTTGACGCGCTCTATTCGCGCTCATTGCTCTACAACGCCTGCTGGGAAGACCCGGCACTCGATCGTCTGGCGCTCAAACTGGGCCCTGACGATACGTTGATGATGATCACCAGCGCCGGCTGCAACGCGCTCGATTACGCCCTGCTGGCGCCCAAGCGTATCCATGCAGTAGATGCCAATCCGCGCCAGACCGCCTTGCTCGAACTGAAGCAGGCGGGCATCCGCCACCTCGACTTCGACGATTTCTTCCAGCTCTTCGGCGAAGGCCGCCACGCCGACATCAAGGATCTCTACCGCGAGCGTCTGCGCGGCGACTTGTCGCCGTTCTCGCAGGAGTACTGGGATGCCCGCCTAGGTTGGTTCTCCGGCCGCGGCTGGCGCAACAGCTTCTACTTCCACGGGCTGTCGGGACTGGTGGCGCGTATGGTGCGCCAGCTCATCGGCGTGCGTCCGACGCTGCGGCGGGCATTCGACGATCTGCTCGATGCCACCGACCTGGAAACCCAGCAGCACATCTACGACACGCGCATCGAACCCAAACTGTGGGGCAAAGGCATGCGCTGGGCGATCTCGCGTCGTTCGACCATGAGCCTGCTCGGCGTGCCCTACCCGCAGGCGCGAGCCGTCGCGGGCAGCCACGACGGTGGCATCGCCGGCTTCATCCGTTCCTGCATCCGCACGGTGTTCCGTGATCTGCCGCTGTGGAGCAACTACTTCTGGACGGTCTACCTGCGCGGGCGCTACACCCGCACCTGCTGCCCGGAATACCTCAAGGAAGAAAACTTCCTGGCGCTCAAGAGTGGCCTGATCGATCGCATCACCCCGCACACCACCACGGTGACCAAGTTCCTCGAGGCTGGTGGCGAACCGATCTCGCGCTTCGTTATGCTCGATCACATGGACTGGATGGCGCATTATTTCCCAGCTTCACTGGATGAAGAATGGCAGGCCTTGGTCGCACGCGCCGCGCCAGAGACCCGCATCCTTTTCCGCAGCGCCAGCGTCGTCCCGGAGTTCCTCGACAACGTGCGTCTGAAGGACGGCATTGGCGCTCCCAATGTCCGCCTGACGGACCGCCTGCGCTTCGACCGTCCGCTGGCCGAAGCCCTGCACCAGCGCGATCGCGTGCATACCTACGCCAGCTTCCACATCGCGGATCTGGTGCACTGATGGCTGGCGATCTTGCAGTCATCCGCCAACTGCTGCGCGGCGAGCCGCGTCATGGCGAACACAAAGAACGCCTGGAAAAATTCTACGGACCACAAGCGGACGCCTACGACCGCTTCCGTGAACGCCTGCTGCACGGGCGCAAGGAACTGATCGACGAATTGCCCATCTCACCTGGGGCACATGTGGTGGAACTGGGCGGCGGCACCGGCCGCAACCTGGAATTCTTCGGCGAGCGTCTGCCGAGCTTCGGCTCCATGACGCTGGTCGATCTGTGTCCGGCGCTGCTTGAACGCGCGCGCACACGCTGCGCGGGCAAGGCCTGGAACAACGTGCACTGCGTCGAGGCCGACGCGACGCGCTTCGGTCCCGCGCAACCGGTCGACGCGGTCTATATGAGTTATTCGCTCACCATGATCCCGGACTGGTTCGCCGCGATCGACAACGCCATCGCCATGCTGAAGCCCGGCGGCATCATCGGCGTGGTTGATTTCTACGTCTCACGCAAACACCCGGCGACCGGCTTGAAGCGCCACAGCGTGTTCAATCGCACCTTCTGGCCGATGTGGTTCGGTCATGACGGGGTGCGGCCGAATCCCGATCACCTGCCCTACCTGTTGGCCCGCACCACGCAGGTCAGCTTGGTGGAGTCGCAGGCCCGCGTGCCGTACCTGCCTGGACTGCGCTGTCCGCATTATCGCTACATCGGTCGGAAGATCTGAGCGCAGTCACGTGGCATGGGCGTCTCGCCCATGATCCTTCGTCTCATATGGTTCGACGCGCACGATCACGGGCGAGACGCCCGTGCCACGACCTACCGCCGGCGCGCTTTGAGCTTCAGGTACGGTGGCAGAAATGCCGCACGGTGTTCGGCGGAATCGCGCGGTGCCCAGGCGTCACCCAAGGTCGGTTCGTTGAGATCCTCGATGACCAAGCCGGCGCGGCACAGGCCGCCGATCAGCGCGTCGAGCGTATGCAGGAACTCCTGTGTCCCCGCTTCACGGTGGTCATGGCCACTGACCGCAGGCAGCGGCAAACCATCGATATGGAAGGACTCCAACGTCCAACCGTCGTTGCCACAGACGGCACGAGATTGAAGTGAGGCCGGTTGTTTATGCTGCGCCACCAGCAGACCACCTGGGCGCAGGACGTGCGCGAGGCCGATGTGAACCGGCGCAAGATCGCGCACGTAACAACTACTCACCGGCTGGACGACGACGTCGAATGCCGCGGGCGAAAAGCGCGTCACCAGTTCATCGATGCTGCCGACCACGGTAGTCAGGCGCAGGTCATTCGTGGTTGCCAGATGCTGATCGATAGCGAGTTGGGCTGACGACAGATCGAGCACCGTCACTTCCGCGCCGGCACGCGCGAGCAGCGGACCATGGCGTCCACCGCCAGCGGCGAGGCACAACACGCGTTTGCCGGCAACACCTTCCGCCAACAACCACGGATCGAGCTGTTCCTCTGCCGCTCCACGATCGTGGGGGACCTCGTCGCCGATGAACCGACCATCGTGCGTCATGGCGTCCCAGCGTTCGGCGTTGTGCGCCAGA
This sequence comes from Planctomycetota bacterium, assembly GCA_031426335.1. Classification (GTDB taxonomy): domain Bacteria; phylum Planctomycetota; class UBA11346; order UBA11346; family UBA11346; genus BOG-1363. Next base: position 13,460 of record JANPLC010000390.1, on the reverse strand, counting down.
ATCGTCGTACGCTCCGCCAGCGGTGCGCGCCAGGTCTGCGCTTGAGCGAAACACGCCACCAACGTCGGCGCACCGGCGAGCGTCAGGCACCGCTCGACCGCATCCATCGGCGACACCTGCGCGAGATCGAGCGCAACCCGCGGCGCGACCGCGTCATGCAAACCAACCCAACGTCCGCCCAGATGGCGCACCAGCATCGCACCGAACCACGCGCCATAACACGGAGTCAAAATCGCAGCCTGGTTGGAGGTCAGCTTCGCCGCCAAAGCCCGCTCGGCGCTCACGACACGATCAGCAGCGCTCAGCGCCGCTGGATCATTCCCCAGGCGCAGGCGATGGAATTCGGCCGCATGCCGCACCGCCACCTCCGCCATCGCATGCAAGCGGGCGATGATATCGGCGTCGTTGGTCACGGTGTGGTCAACAACTCAGCGTCAGCACTTCAGCGGCTCAGCAAACAACCTGGGTCAGCCAGTGACGGTAGGCTTCGTTGCGGCCATAGACCGCGTCTTCGTAGGCTTGCTGCAGACGCGTGGTGATCGGGCCCTTGGAGCCATCACCGATCACGCGTTTGTCGACCGAACGGACGAAGGCCACCTGGCAGCCGGTGCCGACCAGGAAGATCTCTTCCGCGAGGTAGAGCTCAGTGCGCGCGATCGGGCGTTCGCTGTAAGGAATGCCACGATCCTTGGCGAGTTGGAAGATCGCCTTGCGCGTGATGCCTTCGAGGATGTCGGCCGTGCGATCCGGCGTCATCAGCACGCCGTCGCGCACGATAAAAATGTTTTCCGCCGAGCCTTCGCAGACCTGACCACGATCGTTGAGGAAGATCGCCTCATCGTAGCCGTTGATCATCGCCTCGCTCTTGGCCAGCGCGCTGTTGAGGTAACCACCGGTGGCCTTGGTACGACCAGGCAGGCAATTGTCCGGGATACGGCGCCACGACGAGACGCAGACGTTGAGGCCCTTCTCGGCGGCGAAGTACTGATCGAGCGGCTGGATGTAGAGCAGGAAGCCGTCCGGCACATTGACCAGCACTGGTCCCAGGCTGGTGCCCTTCTTGTAGACCATCGGGCGCAGGTAGACGTTCTGCTTCGGCGCGTTGGCGCGGATAGCTTGGACGGCGATCTCGTTCATCTCGCTGACCGAGGGCGAGCGCATCAGCAGCAGGTTGGCGTTGGCGTGCAGGCGCTCGAAGTGCTCGCGCAGGAACAGCAGGTTGAGCTGCTGACCATTCCAGTACCCGCGGATGCCCTCGAAACACCCGGTGCCGTACTGGAAGGCGTGGGTGTTCACCGGGACCTGGCACTCGTTGAGGGGCTTCCAGGTGCCGTTGAGGTAGGCGAGGGTGGTATTGACGGGGTCGGTCACGAGGAGGCCTTTGATGCGGTGGGGGCGGGGAATCTAGTCTGACAGGGCCATAACTCCAGATGGACAACCGTGAGCGGATTGGGTGGAAGGGGCTAGGGGCTAGGGGCTAGGGTCGTGTAAGATGCGGTCGCTCTAGCCCACCGGGAGCGCCTGGGTTTCTGTGATTACCTATTCCACGACCCTAACCCCTAGCCCCTTATCCCTTTGCCTTCTCAGCCTCCGCCGCCAAACCATTTGACCAACCACGCCGTGCCACTAGACATACGCCCCCCTGCGAGAACCCCTTCCATGACCCTGGTCAACACTCAATACGCCGAAGCGATCGCCAAAGTCGGCGGCTACTACAACTTTGTGACCATCATCAACCGTCGCCTCAAGGAGTTGAACAACGGTCAACCCCCGATGGTGATGCCCCCTGACAAGAACTACGACAAGATCGACTTGATCGTCCAAGAGATCGAAGCCGGTCTCTTGATCTTGAAGCCCATCTAAACGCCGCCCTTTCTTTCCGCGCTTTCCCCCGCTTTTTCACCAAACAACAGTCCTAAAGGGCCAACGAGGCCGCTATGCAAACCACCTTCATCAAGAATGAACAAGTCGTCCGGAACTGGCACCACGCTAGCGCCAAGGGCAAGGTCCTCGGACCGCTCGCCGTCAAGGCTGCCACCGCCCTGATGGGCAAGAACAAGGCCGACTGGACCCCGAGCACCGACAACGGCGACTTCGTCGTCATCACCGACGTCGAAGGCCTGGTCTTCACCCGCAACAAAGCGATCAAGAAGATCTACCGCTGGCACACCGGCTTCGTCGGCGGCATCAAGGAAGTCCCGCTCGGCGTCATGCATGAGCAGAACCCCGAAGAGGTGTTCTACCTCGCGGTGAAGCGCATGCTGCCCAAGACCATCCAGGGTCGTCACCAGTTGAAGCGCCTGAAGGTCTACAAGGGCGCCGCCCACCCGCACATCGGCCAGGGCCCCAAGCCGCTGGTCTGAGACACTCGCTGGTTTGAACATCAGGTTCTTCCTGGAATCACGACACCCCGGCGCCATGCGTCGGGGTGTCACCGTTTAAGCTGCGCGATTGAGCATTCGCTCATAGCGAACCGTGCAATTTCCAGCATATGGAACCGATTCTTCAATCATTCACCGATCGCCACGCGAATCCTCATGCGTGACTGACGTGACCTCCATCTGCTCTTCGACAGGTGTTGTTTCGCCGCGGTTAGGGATTTCCTCACACCCCTTTCAACGCGCCGGAGCAATGGCCATGACCATCGACACTTCAGACGATCGTTCCAGCAACCCCAGCAAAAACCAGTCTATGCAGGACCTCATCGACCGCGCGGTGTCGCGCCGCACGATGTTGAAGAGTGGTCTTGGCGCTGCCGCGCTCGGTTTCTTCGCGAGTTCTATTCTGACGAGCTGCGGTCATGACGACGACGACAATGACGATCCCGTGACTCCGCCGGCTGAACGAATGTTGGGCTTTGTTGCGATTGCGACCTCGTCAACCGACGCAGTCGTGGTGCCGAGCGGCTACGTCGCTGAGCCGTTTCTGCCCTGGGGTGAGCCGATCAATGCCTTGGCTCCCGCCTGGGCCGACGATGCCTCGCAAGGTTGGGTCGAACAGGAACAGCAGGTCGGCGATAATCATGACGGCATGACCTTCTTCGGGTTCAACAGCGCCGGCACCGGTCCGGGCACCCGTAGCGATGAAGGCCTGCTGGTGATGAACCACGAGTACATCAATCCCGAGTACTTCTACAAACCCGGTACCGATGCCGCGGACTGGCTGGTGCCGTTCACTTACGAGAAGGTGAAGAAAGGCCTCGCCGGCCACGGAGTGGGCGTCTACCACATCAAGCGCGCGGCCAACGGTACCTGGAGCCACGTGAAGACCTCTCCCTACAATCGCCGTATTACCGGTTATTCGCCGATGCTCATCACCGGCCCCGCGGCTGGCGATGCGCTGATGAAGACCGCCGCTGATCCCACCGGCACCTTCCCGGTGCTCGGCACGCTCAACAACTGCGCTAACGGCTTCACCCCGTGGGGGACGTACTTGACCTGCGAAGAAAACTTTAACGGCTACTTCGGCAACCTGGACACCGCTGGACGCGTGCTTACTCCGCTTGAAAGGCGGTATGGCGTCGGAACTGAAAACGGTAATGGCCTCGGAAAAGGATTCGGCTACCGCTGGCACACTGCTGATCCACGGTTCGATATCAACGCGACTCCGAATGAACCGAATCGTCATGGATGGGTGGTCGAAATCGATCCATTCAACCCTGGCAGCACTCCGGTGAAGCGGACAGCCCTCGGGCGCTTCAAACATGAAAATGCCGAAGTGGTGATCGCCGCCAACGGAAAGGTGGTCGTCTACATGGGTGACGACGAGCGCAACGAGTACCTCTACAAGTTCGTCTCGGACGGTACGTATAACGCCGCCGATCCGTTCTCCGCCGCCAACCGCACCTTGCTCGACACCGGCACGCTCTACGTGGCGAAGTTCGAGGCGGGTGCCACCGTCGGTGACAATGCCGGCATCGGCACCTGGATCCCGCTCGTCTTCAACACCCTTGGCCTGACCGTAGCCAATGGCTTCCTCAACCAGGCCGACTTGCTGATCAAGACCCGTCAGGCAGCTGACCGCGTTGGTGCCACCATGATGGATCGCCCGGAATGGGTGACGGCCAATCCCAAGGCGGTCGGCGAAGTCTTCATGGCTCTCACCAACAACAGCCGACGTGGGACCACTACTGCCAGCTCCAACAATCCAGATGGCACCACGACCGCCGGGACCGCCCGTCCCCCGATCGACGAGGCCAACCCGCGCGCAGCTAACAGTTGGGGCCAGATCGTCAAATGGATCGAGGCCGGCAATGATCCAACCGCGACCACCTTCACTTGGGACCTGTTCCTGATCGCTGGCAATCCTCTGAGATTCCCCGGAACAGCCAAGGCCGGCTCCAGCAACATCACCACCGCCAACATGTTCAACAGCCCCGACGGCATCGGCTTCGATTCCTTCGGGCGTCTGTGGATCCAGTCCGACGGCAACTTCAGCAACGTCGACGACTGGGAAGGTCAGGGCAACAACCAGATGCTCGCCGCCAATCCGGCCACCAAGGAAGTCCGCCGCTTCCTCGTCGGCCCCTCCGGCTGCGAGATCACCGGCCTGACCTTCACTCCTGACCGCAAGACGATGTTCATCAACGTGCAGCACCCAGGAGAGGTCGGCAGCCACCCGAACAAGCCCGCCGGCTACCCGGCCAACAATTCGGCCCTGAGCGCAGACCAGAACGCGATTATCCAGAACACGTGGCTAGCCGCCAATCCTACATTATTTTCGACCTGGCCAGCCGCCACCGGTACCCCCCCCAAGCGTCCGCGTTCGGCGACGGTGGTTGTCCGCCGCACCGACGGCGGCGTGATCGGCGACGGAAACGCTCCCGTAGCCTCGTCATTGACCGCTCCCGGCGCACCGGCGGGCAAGGACTTCATGTCCGGTGCTTCGGCTCCCGCCGGCGCGGGCTGACGCCATGCGTACGGCCCTGCTCCTGGTCCTAGCCACCCTCGTGGTGGCTGGTGACCAGGACTACGCGTCGTTGGATCAGCGAGCGATGCTCGGCGTACACATGAGCCCGCCGAGTCCCGCGACGCAGTATGAGAATCGCACCACGCCGGACGTCGGCGTCGAGGTCCTACAGATCTACCGCGATACCGCGGCAGAGCGCATGGGCATCGCCGTCGGCGATCTGATCTTGACCGTCAATGGCGGCGAGATCGGCATGATGGGCGACCTGCGCAATGAGGTCGCCCTCACTGGGGTCGGTGGCGAGGTCACAGTCGAACTGCTGCGCGACGGTAAGAAACTGACCCTGGCCGATACCCTCAGCGAATGGCCCGAACACATCCCGCAGGATCCTCTTGATGTCGAAGCGGAACGTCGTTTCCGCGAGTGGCAGGAGGAACGTTGGCAACGCCTCAGCGATGTCGCCGACCAGTTTGCCCAGCGTATTGCCGCATTGGAAGCCAAGCCATGGGCCAGTGAAGGCCAACGCGATCCTCTGGGTCCAAAGCAGATGGAAGCCCTGCGTCAGCTTCCTGCATTCCGTTTGCGCGTGCATACCGCCTACGACTCACCCGATCGCCGCCGTACCATCAGCGAACGCCGGGTGACCTGGGACGCACGGGTCCTCATCGGAACGCCGGCACCGCCCATATACTAACCATGTCGACCTTGAGGGATTTGTAATGCGCCACCTCCTGCTCTTGTTCCTCGTCGTGACCATACATGCGGGCGAGGAACCGGTGGCTCCTGCCGTTCCTGAACCACCGCGCCAAGCCTACCTCGGCATCGCCATCGATACCGCGGCCACCACCTTCGAAGGCCACGGACTGGTGGTCTTGCGGGTCGAACCTGGCAGCCCTGCCGCCGTCATGGGCATCGCCGGAGGCGACCGTCTGCTGCGTCTGGACGGCCAGCCGCTGATCAGCCGCGAGGAACTGCAACGTCTGCTGACGGCCAAAATCCCAGGCGATCGCATCGCCATCGACGCCCTGCGAGCCCAGGGTCCGGGTGGCAAGGCCGAACCGTTCACCTGCACGGGCTTGGTCCAAGAGTTGCCGCGCTCACGTACCAGCAGCCTGGGCACGCAACTCAATGAATTGCAAAAACGTCTCGCCGAATTGGAAGACAAGGCCAAGGAGCCAACGTTGGCGGAGATCCTAGAGCGACTCCACACCATTGAGCAGGATCTGCCAAAAGCTGCCGCCGCCTTTAAACGCATCTATCCCGATGGTGAATTCCGTATCGCCATATCGGTTGAAGTAACCAGCCACAAGACTGCAGTGGTGCCACTTGCGATCGAGGTTGGCGGTCGACCAGTGGATACCACGGCAAACGCTGAGGCTGCGCGGGCTGCCACGCCGTAGTCGCGCAAAGGCCGTCCCCCCGTTGCCGATGCGGTGAGGGCGGCCAATCCTCTATCAGTCAGTCGTCTGACATTGCAGACAACCCACAGTCGATCAAACCACAGAGCACCAGAGGCGAAAAATCGGCCTTTTGCATTCTCTGGTCCTCTGTGGTTCTGTGTTCTATCTCTTGGGCTGTTAGCGAAACAGCATTGCCTGGCTACTTCCAGGTCTGCATCCCCTCACTGAAGTGCTGCTCGCTCCCCATAAGTCTCCAGTGCGCGGTGCTGTCGGGAGCAGTCCCCCTGGGAACGCGGCCGCGCTCAGCCGCATCCCAGGAAAGTGCTGCTTTTACCGTTGATTGGTGATTGGTGAGACGAATCCGACTTATGGGTAACGAGCAGCACTGAAGCGCAGGGAAATTCCCACTGCGTCCCTATTCGGAACGCACCGGGAAAATCGATCATCACCACGGATCTTGCGCAGACTCACCCGCGGCGACGCAGCGCCACCGTCATGGCGAGCCCCAGCATCAGCAGCAGTGCCGACAGGCCACCACCGAGGCCGCAGCTGCTACTGTTGCCGCCTGAGGACCCGGACGAGCCACTGCCGCCCGCCGCCGTGATGGTGACGGTTACCGTGGCGATGTTGGAATCCAGACTGCCGTCGTTGACCTTGAAGGTGAAGGTATCGGTGCCGCTGGTGCCAGCATTGGCGGTGTAAGTGTACGCACCGGTGCCAGCAACGATCGCCAAGGTTCCCTTGGTCGGGTCGGCGACTTTGCTGAAGGTCAGCGCGCCACCGTCCACGTCGTCGGCGACCAGCGTGCCGGTCTTAGCCACGCTCACGGTCGCAGTGATGGCCGCGTTTGCTGCCAACGGCGCATCGTTGACCGGCGTCACCGTCACTGACACCACCGTTGGGGTGGAGGTGAAACTATCTGACACCGTCACGGTGACGGAGGTCACACCACTCCGATTGGTCAACGGCGTGATGTTGAGCGAGCGGGACAGACCCGTGCCCGTGACGGTCGCGCCGATCAGCGTCGCATCGGCAACCGCCACCGTGGTCGTGAGCCCCACCGGTGCGTCCGGATCGGTCAGGGTCACGGTTGTGGTCGAGGCCGTATCTTCAGCCGTGGTCACGGCGCTGGCCGCAGCCAATGGCGCGGTGTTGCTGACCGTGGTGGCCAGCGAACCGTCGTCGAGGCCGATGAACCACAGGCTGTTGAAATCGGCGCGGTTGGCCAACAAGGGGATTTGCTTCGCTGCGATGCCGCCGGTCGCGGGACTGGGGTTGACCACGCCGAAGTCGTCGTCGTTGACCAACACCAAGGTCTTCCCGCCATTCACCAGCGCCAAGCCTTCGGGTTTGTCGTGTGGATACGCGGTGCCGTTCTGGTCGGTGAGGGCGAGCATGTCCACGGCCAGCCACTTGCGCACTGGGGTGATGCCTTGAGCCAACAAGCCGGCGGTGGTCTTCAACTCATCGACCGTCTTACCACCGTACAACTTGCCATTGGCACCATCAGCGGGATCGCTGATGTCAGTCGCCTGACCGACGTGGATACGGAAGATTTTCTTGATGGCCGAGGCCGGCGAGCCACCTGGCCAGTTGCCATCGCGTTCGAGCACCAGGAATTCGCTCTCGTTCAGCGCCAAGATCTCAGAGACCGCGGGGGACGCACTCTCTAGGACGTAGGCATATTGTTTGGTCAAGCCCGTGGTCGGGTTGAAGAACAGGATGCGGCAGACTTGCGAACCGCTGACGGCGGCAGACGAGGGATTGAACAGTGGCGACTGCATCATGCCGACCAGCCAGCCGGACGGCGTGATGGTCAGGCCTTCCATGCCACGGTTGGCCCGCCGCTTGGCCAGGACTGCTGGCAATTTACGCGCATTGGGGTTGGGCGAGGTTACCGTGCCAGTGGTGCTGAAGGGGCCGATGCGCTGCGTCACCGTGCCGGTGGCATCGAATCCCACGATCCAGGGACCGTACTCGTCCGAGACCCAGAACGAGCCGTCATTGCGCACCACCAGACCCTCTGGATCCAGGCCGTCCGGATCCGACGCCAGCGGCGTAGCCGCCGCCAGATTCGTCGCCAAGTCGAGCGCATAACCAGTCTCACCGGTCGAACCAGCACCGCTGCCGATGAACGGCTTGCCCGTCATCGGCGTGGCATCGCCGTTCTTGAATAAAATGGTGTCGAGTTGCTGGAGCGTACCGTCGGCCAACACCCGCACTTTGATCATGCGCGGCTGGTAGTTGGGATCCGGGAAAATCTTGGTGTTGGCGACGGTGCCGTCGACGTTCGGACCACGATCGCCCATCAACCAGAATTCGTCATCCTTCCCAGGGACGTTCGCCATCGATGAACCGTATCCCGACAGGTAGGTATCGATACCCGACGCAGTGGTGACCATCAGTCCGCGCGGCACCACGCTGGAGTAGGCCGCGTGGTCGACCGCCGTGAACGTCACCGTGTCGGCACCCGAGACCGTCACACCCGGCGTGTAGGTCGCGGTGCCACTGCTTACCGTCAGGGTGCTGCCGGCGGCATTCCCACCGTTGATGACCAACGTTTCGGCCTGCGGATCGGTCGTCGACAAATCAGCCGACGGGAAGGTGGCCGCGGTGCCAACCACCGTCACGACACCGGTGTGATCACCTGCGATCGGCGAGTCAGCAGCGATCAGCGTCTCGGCATACGGTCCGGTGATAATTTCGTGGATCGCGACGGTGCCTGACACCTCGTTGCCGACGATCAGCATCGGCCGACCGGTCGGGCTCTTGGGGCCGTCGATGAAGAGCATGCCTTCCGGGCCAAGGTCGCCGCCGCCGGTGGCGATGCCCGGCAACTGATGGAACAAGCGGCCAGTGTAATAGGTGACGAAAGTCGGAGACGCCGGGTTGGTCATGTCATAAACCATGACGCCGCCCAAACGTTCCAGGCCAATGAAAGCGTAGGTTGTACCGTTGATCACACCGGTGACGACGCCCTCTGGCTCGGGGCCCTTGTCATCGCTGCGGTTCTCCAATTCGTTATTGGTGTGGCCGACGTTGAACACGCTGGGGAGATAGGTGGCAACGAAGTTTTCCAGCGCCGCACCACTATCCCACACCAGAGCACCGGATGAATTCCATACCGAAAAGCTGCGCGCGCCGAAGGCGTGCAAGTCATCCACATCGCCATCGGCATTGGTGTCACCACTGAAGCGGGTGACGTTGAGTCGTCCAAGTCCGCTATCGAATCCGAGGTTATTGGTTCCCGAAGACCAGACGGAATCGATGAAGGTACTCGTCACGCCCCCGCGGACACGAGTCGCTTCGACCATGCCTTGAGTCTCGCCTCCATCGACTTCACCATCGAGGTCGGTATCCACCCAATATTCACGCGCATCGCCCTCATTCGCGCTGATGACATACGTCTGACCACTGCTGATGTAGGAGGCGATACCGTCCGGCATATACAGCCCCTTCAGAGGATAGTTTTGAATCCGGATGAAGTTAGCGCCACTGTTGGTGCCGGGCGGGCCTGGGACGAGATCTTCGTTGCTGGCATCGATTTCATTGCCGACCACGCTGTGATCTTTGGTGCCGAGTGAGACCACCGACGTGAGCGTAAGTGACGCAAGATTGTAGATCGCCAGAGCGTTGTTTTCCTGGCAGGAAACAAAAGCCGTAGAGGAATCAGCAGACACCGTGATGTACTCCGGTTCGAGGTCGGCTGCCGCACTAGCGGTCGGGGAACCCAAGGCCCGGTTGTTGAAAATGCGCACACCTGCCGCGATGTAGGCTGCCGTGTTGGCATCATCAAAACCGATGAACGTGGCAGTGGCAGCAGGCACACCACTGGTGACGCCGATCACCACCATGCCACCGAGTGGATCGATGTCGTAGGTGTCCGAGGGTTCACCCTCGATCGCCACCAGCACCTTGGTGCCGTCCGGCGAGAAGGTAATCATGTCGGGCAGCGCGCCACGTACTCCGCCAACTTGGCTCAGCGCGGTGCTAAAGTCGATGTGCGACACGTACGCACCGGTGGCCGCCGTGTAGAAGAACACGTAGCCGGGCGTGGTCCTGGTGGAGTTGCCCACGGCGACAGCGACCAAACCGTTCTTCACCGCGACACTGGTGACGTTCGTGGCGTTGGCGACGGTGGTCGAAGGCGTCAGGCTGGAGATGAGCGTCGGCGCGGCGACGCTATCGTTGCCAAAGTTCAGGAGATTGACGGTATTGGTGTTGCCGTTGACCAGCAGCAGGCGACGGCTGGCGGGATCATAGGCCACGATCTCGGCCACGCCGCCGGCGGCATTGTATCCAGCCGAGTATTGACCGACCTTCTGCATACGGAACGACGATCCGGTCGCCGGGCCGACCATGATGCGCAGCGTATGCGCCTGCGTCACCGTACCGTCCGAGAGGTTGAAGGCGACCACATCCATCGCGTCATTCGCACCAGCGACGTGGCGGTAGGTGAGCAACCCCCCGTCGATGTCGGCCTGGGTGAACGTGCCCGCCACCGCCAAGTCCACATTAGCGAGCCGCAAGGTGCCCTTGGTCGGCGCCGTGGTGATGGTGTAGACCAGATTGGCACCCGAGGTGTCCGCATCGGTCGCAGACAACGACTGCACCGTCACCGAGGTGTCTATGCCACGGAAGGCGCCCATGCCCCAGTTGCGTAACACTGGATCCGCCGCCTCCACCAGGGTCGAACCCATCGCCAAAAAGATGAGGGAAAGGAGGCGATGACGACGGCTGCGCATAACGGTGCTCCGGGTGTGCGCAGGAGGCGTAGGCCGAAATCATGAACGCCGCGTGAGCAACGGGTCAGCACTTGTTGTCGGAGAGTCGACTCGCACCGACGTGAGCTACGGGCTTTCTTAAACTCAAACGTGAGCAACCCTTCACCAAAAACTCAAACCATCAGTCTGGCTGGAGAAAACAGGTGCCGCCTGCGCCGTCGCCACTGAATCGGGTTCATCGACCCTTCATCGCGTCCTCATTGAGCGATGAAGGGTTCTTCACCAAAGGAATCCCCATGCTGACTGTCGAACAACGCCGTTGGTGCCTGGAACAGGCCATTGAGATCGTCAAACACGCACCGGCGGACCCCTTGCCCACCCACGACCGGCTCAAGCGGGTCTACAAACGTCTCATCGCGTTGACCGAGCAACTCAACCCGGTCGAGGCCGCTAAACCAGGCAAGGATCTCAAGGCGATCGCCAAGAAAATCTGAACCGCTGCCTGAACCGCGTTCACGCCTTCTGCCGAAAACCCACGCGCCCCCTGGAAAATCCCAGGGGGCGCTTGTGTTGGTGCCCCACGGGCAGCGCCGTTGGTCGACCTGACTGCCGCGTGACGGCCATCACCGCGCATCAGAGTTTCCGGTGCACGCGATGGTGTTTTCGCTGCTCGGCTTTCGCCTGCGCTCCGGGGTGGAGCATGGTGCTGCCTGCCAGGTGATCATGCGACGCCCTCGCCGGTTTCGACGTCGGCTGGGCTATGATAGCTGATGCTACTTTGGTCTTCTGGTGCTCGGTGTTCTATCCGATGGTGAATCCCATCTATTCCCCAGGCACTCCGCCAAGATGACCGCTTGAGGTGATGAGTCCGGTGGTCGGTGAGCTAGCGTTGGCGTAGCGACGTTTGGCGATGCGGCCCGCGCCTGACGCCCAATAGCCGGCTTCGAGCGCATGACGCATCGCGCGGGCCATGCGCACCGGATCCTTCGCTCCGGCGATGCCGGTGTTCAGCAACACGCCCGCCGCACCGAGTTCCATCGCGATGGTCACATCCGACGCGGTGCCGACGCCGGCGTCGATGATGATCGGCACCGTCGCGCGTTCGAGGATGATCTCCATGCTGTTGCGGTTGATCACGCCCAGGCCGGAGCCAATCGGCGCACCAGCCGGCATCACCGCAGCAGCACCCGCGGATTCAAGTTCCTTCGCCAGGACCGGATCATCACTGGTGTAGACCAACACCGTGAAGCCTTCGGCGGCGAGGATGCGCGTCGCCTCCAGCGTCTGCACCGGATGCGGCAGCAGCGTCTGCGGATCGGCGAGCACTTCGAGCTTTATCATGTCGCTGATTCCAAGTTCGCGTCCCAGGCGCGCCGTGCGCAGCGCGTCCTCCGCAGTAAAGCATCCCGCCGTGTTCGGCAGCAACTGGTACTGCGGCCCGATCCAGTCGAGCAGGCTCTTGCCCGAGCCACGATCGTTGAGATTCGCCCGGCGCACCGCCACCGTCACCACGTCGCAACCGGATTCCTTGAGCGACAACTGCATCGACGGCATGTCCGGGTACTTGCCGGTGCCGACCAGCAGACGGCTCTGGAAGGTGTACTTGCCGACCTTCAACGGTGGGATCGACGCAGGTGGAACGGGCGGAAGCAAGGTGGTGGTATCGGGCATGGGTGGGCTTGTAGGGGCCATGCCGGTGGGACAAGGCAAGACTGCGTCGCCATCCAGCTATGGGATTGGCGCTGACCTTGCCCCCCGCATGATCTCCCGCCATGTCCGTGCCCGCACGTTTCACCATTCGTTGGTGGCATTGGCCGCTGCTCGCCGTTGGCTTGCTGGTCTCCCTGGTGGTGGCGGCCCTTCTGGGCATGCGCACGTTCGGTCGTAGTGAGTTCGACACGGTCATCTCCCGTTTACAGGCTGAGGGCAAGCCGGTCGCCCTGGCAGATTTCATCGCCCGGGCCCCAGTGGTGGATCCCAACGCGCAGGAAACCTGGGACCGGTGGTCAAAAGCAGCGCCGGATTTCCCTGACTACCAGAAGTCAGAACGCGACGACTGGGATCGCTGGGTCAGCGGACATGGCCCCTTTCCCGATACCATGGCAGCCAAGGTGGAGGCGCATGCGTTGGGCTTTCAAACCGGCCTGACGGCGTTGCGCCAGCATGACTTGGTCATCAGTACCTATGGTTGGATCGCTGCTGACCTGCCGCCCAGCAAGCAACTAAAGCCATTCCTCGATGTCGTTCGTCTGCCCAATCTGTTAGGAACACGGGCGATGAGCGAGTGGCTACGTCATCGAGCCGTACTCGCCGATGATCCACGCGACTACTTGGAGGATAGTGAGCGTTTCCATCACGCTTTGACTCGCCAACCGGGGACGTTGATCGATGCCATGAACGCCATCGCTTGCGCCAGCATCCGCGATCG
>JANPLC010000389.1:0-8037 GCA_031426335.1 Planctomycetota bacterium | reverse complement strand
CCACCGCGTCGCAGAGCGTGCTTGCCGGCACCACCAGCGTGACCATTCCGGTGGTGTTGTCGCAGACCTCGGGATTCGCTGTCACCGTGGCCTTCACCGTCGATGGCATCTTTCCCGGCATCGGCGATCAGGTGGTGAGTGTCAGTCCGCTGGTCATCCCGGCAGGCGCCGCCAGCGCTGACATCGTGCTCACCCTGGCGTCCACGCCGTGGTCGACGCGCGTGCTCACCGCCACCGTGAGCAGCCCGACGAACGCGACCCTCGGTATCATAACGACGCACACCGTGACGCTGACAGCGGCACCAGAAAACTCCGCGGATGCTGGCGGTGGTGGCAAATGTGGACTGGGGTCCGGGCTGGCCGTGTTACTGCTGCTGGCGATGGGAATCGTCGCGCTGCGTGGCCGTCACTACTGAACCTAGATCCGGCAATCGAAACAGGGATTTTTCAACACGAAGGCACGAAGAACGAAGAGCAGCAGGTATCCAGTAGAGTTCGAGCGTCACCTGCGAGTCACCAAACTGGTGAACCCCTGTTTGTCTGCATCCCTTTGTGTCTTCGTGCCTTCGTGTTGAAAAATCGGTTCGTCTGCCGGATATAGGCTGAACCGCCTCGTCGTCGTGTCTGTCGTTCACCCGTCGCGCGCGTTGCTGACGAACGCTTCCAGATCCTTCAGCGCCGCCTGCACCTGTTTCGCCTGCTCCGGCTGATCGATGCGTTTGGCGAAGTCCTGGCAGGCTTCGAGCGCGCCGTGGGCAATCTTGAATTGCCCACGGATGGCCTGCGCGCGGCAAGCGAGGCTGGCGGTGGCGAAACGTTCGAAGGGGCCGGCCTCGTGGCGGTCTTCCAGGTCCATCATCGCCTGCACGCAGCGCAGGGCCTGCGTTGGTTTGGCCGCCAGCAGGTACGCCTGTCCGTGTTGGAACCACGCCTTGTGCGCGATGCGCCAGTCACCGGCATGCGTCAGCGCTGCGCTGCTCGCGGCGGCGGCAGCAAGCAGCAGCTCCTGCGCCATCTTGACCTGGGGCTCGGCGAGGCGCAGCAGATTGCCGGCGACGGTGGCGACCTGCACGACGACCTCGTCCTTGGGATCGAGGTCACGCGCGAGCAGGGCCGCTTTGCGCAGGTGGCTGATGGAATCGTTGGCGCGACCGCGCACGGCCAGCGTCTGCGCCGTCATCACCGCCAGGCGGCAACGATCTGAATCGGAGGTGACGCCACGTTGCTCGGCCTCATCTGCTTCGGCATGTTTGCCGGCGCAGCGCTGCACCACCGCCATGCCGCGCCACAGACTACGGGCGACGGCGGAATCGGGAATGAGCGCCGGATGACTGAGGAGCCGCGCCTGGAAGGCGGCAGTGTCGGCGAAGCGGCCAAGCCCGGTGCCGCCCAGGTGCACCGAGAACGAGCCGAGCGAGAGGATGTCCTCCTCGGTCAGGCTCTTGCCGTACAGCTCATCGAGTTTGGCGAAGGCCGCGTTCGCATCGCGGTTGGCGAGCTGCACGCTTTCCTGCAGCAGGCGTTGGAAGGGCGTGGGTTGGACCATGGGGACCTCAATCAGCGCGGGAGAAGGGTCCGGTGCCTGGTGGACGGGTGACGAAGCTGGCGATGCAGGCGATGAGGGTCATCACCACCATCGCCACCAAGCACACTTCCAGCAGAAAGAAACCGGCGAGTTTCAGCGGTGCGAATCCGGAAGACAGGTAACGCACCGCGAATGGTGACAAGATGTCGAGCGCGGCACCGGCGAAGCCAAGGTAACACAGCGCACCACCGATCGCACCACGACCGGCGACGATCATGCTGAAAAGGTGGGCCACCACGAACAACACCAGTGGCATCGCCACCAAGTGCAGGTGGGCGACCTCGACCAGTGTGCCGAAGGAACGCGCGACATGCATGGTGCGTGGTGGCGCGGGCGCGGCCGCTGGATCGGCGTCATCCGCCACGCCGAAACGTTCTCCGCCGATCGGTGTGGGACTCTCACTGCCACGGTAATACGCCGCGACACTCGCTGGCGTCCAACCGGCACCGAGGTGATGCATCAAGACACCACTGACCGCCTGGGCCAGGATGCCGAAGAGGAACAGCGTGCAGAGGATGCGCGTGCGCGGGGCGAGCTGATGCAGCTGGTGGCTGGAGGCGAAGAAGCGGATGGCTTGCTCCTGGGGAGTGTCACCTTCCGTCGCTCGTCACGGCGGGCAAGTCCGCATGGGTTGTTGGTACCGTGCGTCGTTCAGGGCGTGCCGTTGAGCGCGACCCCGGGCCATCCTGGCGAAGCATGGATCTGCTCGCCGTCCCACAGTTCGGCGCTGACTCCAGGCAGGCTGGCGACCAGCTTCAGGGCCTCAGCCACCGGCATCAGGCAGAGGGCGGTGTCGAGTCCGTCGGCCATTGCCGCTGTCGGGGCGATGACATGGGCGGCGCGCGTGAGTGGCGCAGGTTGGCCGGTCAGCGGATCGATCAGGTGACTGTGCGCCACGCCGGCGATCACCAGCGTGCGGCCGTTGCTCGCGGCTGCGCCCAGGCCCTGGCCAGGACGCAGCACCACGCGTTGGTGCGTCCGCGTCGGATCAAACGGGTGGCGCAGGATGACGGTGCGCAGCGTCGCATCACTGGTGTCGTCCCCCAGCGCGCGCCAGGAACTGCCGCCGTGATTGAGAATCGCCGCCTGCCCAGGTTTGAGGTGCGGCGTCAGCCGTTCAGCAAGGCGGTCGAGGATGAAGCCCTTGTTCAATCCCGAGAGGTCGAGCGTGACGCCATCCGGCAAAGTCACGCGTCCGCTGTTGCTGATGCCGACGCGGGCAAATCCGATGCGGGCACGTGCCGCAGCGACGGCGGCCGCATCCGGTGTGGTGCCACTGTCGGCGGCGCGTTTCCACAACGTCAGCAGCGGGAAGATGGTCGGATCGAAACGCCCAGCGGTGAGCTCGTGACAACGGCGCGCGAGCAGCAGCGCGGCGAGCAGTTCGGGGGACGCGTCACCACCAGCGGAGCGGTTCAGCCGCGCGAGTTCAGCGCCGTCCTCCCAGGAATTGAGCACGTGGTTTAGGCGCTGTGCTTCGATTACTAATCCATCAAGAACGCTGTTATCCGCCAGCGCGGGAGCGATGCGGATGGACAGCGGTGCATTGCCGAGTGGCACGCTGCGTTCACTCGCATTCGCCGCACCCGCGTTTGCCGCAGCACCACTCCGTGGTGGCGATGCGCGTCCGACCAGCCACGTGGGTGCGGCGCCCTGCACCGCCACGGCATGGAAGGCGAGTAGGAAACGCGTGCGATCGGTCAACGCGTTCACCGATAACGTCGCACCGCCGATATTGGCGATCTCGCGACCAGCGCGCAGCGGACTGCTGGCGTCTTTGCCTTCGAATTGATTGAGGAAGGCGCGGTCACGGATCTCGCCACCGTATGGCTCGCGGTACGCCATTACCTCCATGCGCCGCACGACGCCGGTGGGTGACAGCACACACAGCCAGGTGATGAACTCGGTGCGGCCAATCACGTGATCGACGTAGGCCACGCCATCGATGACGCCGGCGGAATGCCCGACGTAGACGCCACCGAGCTTGGCCTCGGCGCGTGATTGTGATTGTTGAAGAATGAGTTGCTGCTGCTCGGGCGTCACCTCGGGACGGAAACGCTCGACCTTCCCGGAATCCGGGAAGGCCAGTTTGAGCGCATCATCGAAGGTGAGGAACTCCGCCGCCGTGAGGGCGTGCAGCGCCGTCACGATGAACAGCAGCGACAACCGGACGACATTGAGCATCGGTGTCAGAATGCGAAGCCGACGCCCAGGTTCCAGCTGTCGACTGCGGTGTCGGCCTCGTTGTCGTAGTCGCGGTAATCAGCCTTCACCACCACATGGGGAGTGATCAGCCAGGTGACGCCGGCCTGGTAGACTTGGCTCTGATGCGCCTTGTTCGCCGTGGTGCCGGTGGGCACGTCTGCCTGCATGTCGATGTCCTCGTAGCGAGCGAAGAGGTAGACCTGCTGATCACTGTCAGTGATTAGACGCAGCACGTCGTAGGCAAGAAATGCTGACAGACCGTTGTAGCTGTCTGGCACCGGATTGGTCGGAGTGGTGTTGGGATGCGTGGCGGCATTGTCGATGAAACACTGGCCCCAGCTGACGCCGGCGTCCAAGCCCAGGTGCTTCCAACGCGCTTCCAGGGTGTAGAGCACGGCCGGGCTCGCGACGTTGGTGATGTCTTCATCGCGGTTGCCGTCCAGGTAGGCACCAGCCGCAGCGAACCACAACCCGAAGCCGGGTTTGTAGTCCAGGCGCGCGGTGGCCATCATGTCATCAGCCGAGCTCTTGTAGCCCTTCTGACGTCCGGCGCGCAGACCGTCCTGCGCGCGGTACTTCGAGGCGTCCGGTGCGGCCTGCACCGCGACCTGATAACCAAGTTGAGAGATCACGTTGCCCTGCACACTGGCGCCTGATTCGAACCACGTGGTCGGCGCCACCATGCGATCGAACTCCGGGCGCTCGACGCCGTGGAACACCGTCGGCTCATGGTACAGATTGCCGATCGAGATTGGCGTCAGCAGCACGCCCGCGCGGATGCTGTGGCTCTGATAGTAAGCGAAGTCGAGGTAGCACTGTTCGAGTTCGAGTTCGCCCTGACCGTCCTGCACGAAGCCGTGCTCCAGCTCGATCTCAGTGACGAAGCGGATGCGCTCGGCCAGCTGCACTTCGCCGAGCAGAACGAAGCGGTGGAACTCGATCATGTCGCGGTTGGTGCCGGCCGCGCCTTGGCCGTTGTGGCTGTCCGAGCCCTGGAAGTTGTTGTAGTGCAGCTCGCCATACGCGCCGAAGCGGATGCTCTTGAGCGCCTGCTCGACGCCGTCGCCGATCGCCTCTCCAATCTTGGCGCCGGTGGTTGGCGCATCCGGTTTCTCGACCGTGCCTTCGGCGGCGTTCAGTGGCAGGGTGCCGAGGGCGAACAGGAGGGTGGGAAGAAGGTACGGATGACGCATGGGGCCTCGCGCTGATTGGTTTCTTTGTGCGGCGCTGACGTTAGTGAGAATCGTTCCTACGAACAAGAAGAATCTGCGTATGATTAGCAATAGCACCATAAGCAATTGAACAACAGACAATTAGGGAGTCATGCTCCGTGATCAGCAACCTAGAAAGCGCAGTTGAACCGAGATTAGGCGATCGAAACAGGGATTTTTCAACACGAAGGCACGAAGACACGAAGAACAGCAGGTATCCAGTAGAGTTCGAGCGTCACCTGCGAGTCACCAAACTGGTGAACCCCTGTTTGTCTGCATCCCTTTGTCTTCGTGCCTTCGTGTTGAAAAATCGGTTCATCTGCCGGCGTGGGCGTCGCGCGGGACAACAACTCAGCGAGGCATCAGCCGGTCGAGCGCCTGGAGTTCACGTACGGTGCCGGCCAGCGCGTCGCGTTCGTGCGCCGCGAGGATCGACCAGGTGTAGGTTTCGACCGACACGTGCGTGCAGCCGGCGGCGAGGCATGCAGCAAGGCCAAGGCGGCTATCGGCCACCGTCGACGACAGGCCGCTGCGCTGCGGTTCGCGATCGACCGGGATGTGAAAATGACTGCGCACTGCCGTGGCGTTCGGCAGACGTGCGAGGCAGGTGTCGAGCTGACCGAGGTCTTCGACCTTGCTCAGCGAACCGCTTGCTGAGGCCGCGGCGGTCTGATGCATGAAACGTGGTTCGGCGAGCGCACGCAGCGCGGCGACGCCGACAGCGTCCGTGTGTGGGTTCAGTACTTCTGGCGCGGCAGAGAATTGGCATTTACCGATCGGCACTCCGGCAGCGACGAGGCGATCGACGGCGGCGCGTTGGTCTTCGAAGGCGAGCGAAAAATGGCAGGTGTCGAAACACAGGCCGAGGTGCTCGACTACTGCGGTGCGGCCCGCACGTTCATCACCATCCAGCACCGCTGCCGCTGCGGCGACGCCAGCGTCGGCGAGTGCTCCACGCCAGAACACCGCCGTGTCGTGGCTGGTCTCCAGCGTGCACCAGGGTTCCGGCTCCAGGCACAACATCACCGTGCGCCCGTTGGCGCGTTTGGCTTTCGCTGCGTGGCCGGCGAAGCGGCCAAGATTACGGGCGATAAGCGCGTGGTCGTTTTTCGCGTGTCCGAAGGGACGGTAGCTCCCAGGCACGGTCGACACCGTGACGAACGCGTCATCGCACAGCGCGAGCGCAATCGGGATGATGGCGATGGTGTCGTCGGTGCGCTCATCCTCGGTCCAGTCGGGACGGTAGGCGTCGGCCTTCACCACCGCTGCTTGGAACGGACGCAGCGGAAAAGCGTTGAGCGAATGCGCTGACGCACCGGCCTGATCGAGCGCCACGCGCAACCGAGTGAGCGTCGCGGGGTCGCGTGTCATCTCGCGGATCGCCGCCGAGCCCAGGCGCAGGTCGAGGCCGATACGTTCCCAGCCCAGGCGGCTGCGGGCGTCGCTAGTGAAACCGGCGAGCACGCGTTCCAACTCGCTGACACTTTCGGCCGCGTGCAGGTTGGAGCTGTAACCCAGGGGAGGCAGTGGGGACGGGGACATGCGAACTCCTGGGTGGGACGCCGGCGGCGATACGGAAGTCCCGCATCCATCGTAGGTTGTCGTGGTCGTCAGTCTGCGTGACAAGGCAAGTCGAAGGCGGCTGGAGGTTTCTTGCCCGTGGCAGGCGCGCGGCGAAATTCCCCAGCCATGGCAAACGCTGTACCCACCGGGATCGAAGAATTCGCCGCGTTCGTGTCGCGTTACCACACCGACGTGGCGCTGCGCAAACTGCACTTCGCGCGGTTATTTCTTGGCCTTGGCGGGGCGGTGTTGGCGGTGGTCTTCAATTACTTCCGTCTCGGCAACCAAGGTGCCGATGCGGTGGTGATCCAGACCGCCTGGATCATCTGCGGCCTGCACGTGCTCGCCTGTCTGGTGACGTTGTTCCTGGCGCGTCGGCGCTTCATCGCCGATTTCAGCCGCCACACCGCCACGCTCAAAGACCGCGCCTGGCAGGTCGCGCAGTTCGTCCAACGGCGCGGCAACATCCTGCTACTGCTCGCCGCCACCGGCCATGTGCTGGTGGTGATCGGCACGGAGTTTCGCCTGCGGCTATTCGCTGACGATGGCGACATCCTGCTGGTGACGCTGATCCCGACGCTGCTGCTGATCATCCACGGTCTGGGTGAAGTGCCGACGCAGGAACGACTGGTACGGTTGTATGCACGGGTGGGTGGCGCTACCCAGACCGGTTGAATCCGGTGGTGGCTGTGCCCCACGAATCGTCATCCGTAAAACCCCGTTTGGCGCGGTGGCTCTTTATTGGTTTTGCGGTGCTGTTGGCCATCACCGTGGTGGGTTGGTGGGTGCTCGGGCTGCGCTCCTGGACGCCGACGATCGCCGGTTTTTCCCGCCGTGAGGTGAGCGTGGAAGTGCGAGACACCAGGATCGCGGAGATATTCGCCCTGGTGAGCCCAGGGGTTCCCGTGCAATTCCTGCCTCAGACCTATGGTGACAGGTTGTTCAGCGTCATTCTGCCGGAGACGGAAGAACGCGACGTGTACTTGTTCATCGGACGTGTTCTGCGCGCTGATGTCATACAGGACGATGGCCGGATCACCGTCACCTGCGCTCCGTGGTTGGAGCGTTCACACCATGCGGTGGCGGTCTGGCTGCGGGAGAACGTTGGCGTCAGGCTTTGGCCGAACCGGTGACAGCCAAGACCCACGACAGCAACAAAAACACCCGGTCGGTTTCCCGACCGGGTGTTTTATTTGACGTTGGCGTCAACGAATCGTCTTAGGCGATGACGGCGAGGACTTCGCTCTCTTCCATGACGATGTAGTTCTCGCCAGCGACCTTGATCTCTTGGCCACCGTAGGTGGTGAAGAGCACGCGGTCACCAGCTTTGAGCTGCATGGACTGGCGCTTGCCGTCTTCCATGACCTTGCCGTTGCCGACCGCGATGACTTTGCCTTCGGTCGGCTTGTCCTTCGCCTTTTCAGGCAGGACGATGCCGCCGGCGCTTTTTTCGGAGGGGGAAGAACGCTGGAC
>JANPLC010000388.1:0-1793 GCA_031426335.1 Planctomycetota bacterium | reverse complement strand
GCTCTCGACATCTTGCAGCACGGCCTGTGGGCGACCGTTGTTGACCACCATCACCGGACGCCGGCGTTCTTTCAGACCTTTGAGCACCGCCGGCATGGTCGCCTTGAGCACACTGATCGAATACATGTCCATGGCCTCACCTCGCAGTCCGGATCCTGTCCGGATCCGGACTCTGCCAAGCGGCAACTCGCCATGGTCCACCAATGATCAGGGGCGTGGTGGAAACCACCACGCCCCGCATTTGCCATCACTGCAAGTGCCGACGCTGCGGCCCTCCTCTTACCTCTGCGCCTCTGCGGTTGGTTGTCCCGCTTTCAGCCTCACACCAGATCCGGCAACATCTTCGTCCCGTCGCCAAACGTCGGCATTTCCACGCCCATCCGCGCCATCAGCGCGAGGTAGAGGTCGCACAGGTTGCCACGGCAGCCCTGGACGTAGCGGCCCGAGTTGATCGTCCCGCCGCCGCGACCGGCCAGCAGGATCGGCAGGTTGTCGTGGTTGTGGCGGTCGCCGTCGCCGATGTTTGAGCCGTACTGCAGCATGCAGTTGTCGAGCAGCGTGCCTTTGCCTTCCTTGATGCTTTTCAGCTTATCGAGGAAGTAGGCGAACGACTCCATGTGGTAGATGTTGATCTTCTTGATCTTGCCGAGCTTGTCTTCGTTGCCGCCGTGGTGGGAGAGGTCGTGGTGGCCTTCGGTAATGCCGATCTCGTGATAGGCACGGCCGGAGCCACCGTTGGTCAGCATGAACGTCGCGATGCGCGTGGCGTCGCTCTGGAAGGCCAGCGCCATGATGTCGTACATCAAGTTCGCGTGTTCCTTCCAAGTCTTGGGAATGCCCGCCGGAACGACGAACCCTTCGCCTTTTTTCTTGGCGGTGCCAGCGTCGTCGCCGTCGTCGCGGCCGCTGATGTTCTGGAGACGACTCTCCAGCGAACGCATGGAGTCGAGGTACTCGTCCATCTTGCGGCCGTCGTTGCCGCCCAAGCCTTTCTTCAAACCTTTGGCATCTTCATAGACGAGGTCGAGCAGGCTCTTGTTCTCAAGCGTCGCGGCGGCCTTGGCGGCATCCGAATCGCTGGCGCTGCGATCAGCGAACAAACGCATGAACGCAGCCTTGGGGTTGGTCTCCTTGGCCATTGGTGAGGTCGGCGAGCGCCACGACATATTGGTCGAGTAGGCGCAGGAATAACCCGAGTCGCAGTCGCCGCCGCCGCGGCCACCTTCGATCGATAGTTCGATGGACGGCAGGTTGGTGTAGGCGCCGACCTTCTGCGCCAGCACCTGATCGACCGAAATGCCGTTGTAGATGTCGGCGCCGTTGGTCTTGCGCAGGCGCATACCCGTCAGGTACGTGCCGCACTCGCGCGCGTGGTCGCCGGCGCCGTCTGGCCCGCCGGTCGCGGCCTTCTGCGCCAGACCGCCGAGGATCAGCACGTCGGCCATGTGTTTTTCCAGCGGCCGCAGGGTCTCTGGCAGCGGTGCGCCCTTCGCGGTAGACGGCCACCAGTGGCGGTAGTCGACGCCGAGCGCCCAATGCATGAACGCCACGCGCACGGGCGGACGATCAACGGCGCCTTTCTTGGGCGTCTCGGCCCAGCCCATCTGCTCCAACAGGGGCAGACCGATGGCGACGCCGAGACCCTTGAGGGCGGTGCGGCGGGAGATCAGCCAGTTCTTGCTCATGACGTTTTCCTTATGCTGTGTGCGATAGAAAAAGCGGTTCAGCGTGCGCGGCGGTTCAGAAAGGGATAACTGGTAGCGACCTCCGCCACCAGAACTGAGAAGCGGTAC
>JANPLC010000387.1:0-4193 GCA_031426335.1 Planctomycetota bacterium | reverse complement strand
GTCGCCAAGCCGAGTTGGTGCTCGGCGCTCCCAGGTTTCATGCACCTGCGTCAGTTGCTGATCCTGATCGTGATGACAGTGGTTGGCATCGCCTCCGCCGGTGAGGCGGCCAAGCCAAACATCCTCTTCCTCTTCAGCGACGACCAGCGCGCCGACACCATCGCGGCGCTCGGCAACGGCCACGTGCGCACGCCCAATCTCGATCGGCTGGTCAAGCAGGGCACCAGCTTTTCGCGGGCCTATTGCATGGGCTCGCAACAAGGCGCGGTGTGTGTGCCGTCGCGCGCGATGCTGATGACCGGGCGCACGTTGTTCCGCGTGCAGGAGCAACTCAAAGACCAGCAGACTTGGCCCGAACGTTTCGCCGCCGCGGGCTACCGCACTTTCATCACGGGCAAATGGCACAATGGTGCGAAGGCGTTGACACGCGCGTTTGCTGATGGTCGTGCGGTGTTCCTTGGTGGCATGACCGATCCGTTGAACGCAGAGGTGCAGGATTTCGTCAGTGGCGGTGCCTTGAGCGAAAAACGGCCGGGTGGAAAACATGTGGTCGAATTATTTGCCGACAGCGCGGTGACGTTCCTACAGGCCCAGAGTGCGAGCATGCCGTTCCTCTGCTATGTCGCCTTCAACGCGCCGCATGATCCGCATAAGGCGCCGCCGGAATTCCACACCGTCTACCGCGCGGATCCGCCGCCCCTGCCGAGCAACTTCCTGCCGCAGCATCCCTTCGACAACGGCGAGATGGCGGTGCGGGATGAAAAGCTGCAACCCACCCCGCGCACCGAAGGCGGTGTGCGCGGTGAACTGGCGGATTATTACGCCGCGATCACTTTCATGGATCAGCAGATCGGCCGCATTTTTTCCGCCTTGGACGCCAGCGGCCAAGCCGGCAACACCATCATCGTGTTCAGCAGTGATCATGGCTTAGCCATCGGCAGTCACGGTCTGATGGGCAAACAGAACCTCTATGAACACTCGATGCGCGCACCGCTCCTCATCGCCGGTCCTGGTTTGCCCAACGGCAAACGCAGCGCTGCGATGTGCCACTTGCTCGACATCTTTCCGACGGTGGGTGAGTTGTGCGGTGTGACCGCGCCGACCGGCAGTGAAGGTATCAGTGTGGCACCCGTGCTGCGCGGGCAGGCGACCACCGCTCGGCCGGTGATCGGCACGGCCTACCGCGGCGTCCAACGGGCGATCACTGATGGACGATGGAAGTTGATCGCCTATCCCAAGGTCCCACGCGTGCAGTTGTTCGATTTGCAGAACGATGCGGATGAACGGTACGATCTGGCCGGCGACCAGGCGAACGCCGTTCGGCTGGCGGAACTGCTCGCCAAACTGAATACGTGGCAACGCGAGAACGCCGATCCTTTGCCGCTGATCACCATTCCTGCGGTTCCCTGACTCCTGCTCCTGAGGAATTCCATGCGCCTACATTTCTTGTTGCTCGCCACGCTCATCATCAGCACTCCCGCCGCAGATCGTCCGAATGTCATCCACATCCTGGCCGATGACCTGGGCTGGGCCGACCTCGGCTGTTATGGGCAGAAGACCATCCGCACGCCGGTGCTCGACCGCATGGCGAGCGAAGGCCTGCGCCTGACGCAACACTACGCCGGCTCGACCGTCTGCGGTCCGTCACGCAACGCGATCCTGACCGGTCTCCACACCGGTCACTGCCGCATCCGTGGCAACGGCAAGCTGTTGGAAATGCCGGATCCGTCGGAGGTGCTGCTACCAACGCTGTTGAACGCCGCCGGCTACAAAACTGCGATGATCGGCAAGTCCGGCGTCTACTGCAGCGACCAAGCCCTGACGTTACCGAACGATTCCGGCTTCCAGCATTTCTTCGGCTACTTGTCGCACGTGGCAGCGCACCATCCGTTCCCGCCGTTCCTGGTGCGTAATGGCCAACGTTTGGACTATCCCAACAACAAAGAACACGTCGGCGATCAGGACGCCCATGCCTTGATCATCGACGAGGCGCTCAGTTGGATCAGTGCCAACAAGGGCGCGCCGTTCTACCTGCACCTGAGCGTCACCATTCCGCACGCCAGTCTTTATGCGCCCGAGGCCGACAAGGCCGCCTACCGCAGCATGGTCGAGGAGCCGACGGAAGTGCGCGAGCAAAAGCACTACCGCACCGAGAAGGAGCCCAAAGCGACCTTCGCCGGCATGGTCTCACGCCTGGATCGTGATGTCGGTCGCGTCACCGAGCTGCTCCAAAAACTTGGCCTCGACCGCACCACCATCGTGATTTTCACCAGCGATAACGGTGCCTGCGATGAGGGCGGCCACAAAGCAGCCGACTTCAATTCCAGTGGACCGCTGCGTGGTGTGAAGCGCGACCTCTACGAAGGCGGCATCCGTTCACCGTTCATCGCCTGGTGGCCGGGTACTATCGCGCCCGGACGTACCAGCGACCATGTCAGCGCCGGCTGGGATCTGCTGCCGACCATCTGCGAACTCACCGGCGCCAAAGCACCGAGCGCCATCGACGGCATCAGCCTGCTGCCGACCCTGCTCGGCAAGGGCGAGCAGCGCAGTCACAGCCATCTGTATTGGGAATTCTACGAACAAGGCGGCAAACGCGCAGTGCGCGTTGGCGATTTTAAGGCCATCCAACTGGGTCTCGATAAGTCCCTCGATGGCCCGATCGAAGTTTATGACCTCAACAAAGACCTGGGCGAAACCACCAACCTTGCCGCGCAGAACCCCGAGATCGTGGCCAAGGCGAAAGAATTGTTCGCCACCAGTCACACGCCGTCACCACTGTGGAAATGGAAGTCGCAGAAATAGCCACGCGGCCCTGCTCCTTGGGCAGAACGGAACCACTTCGCTCATTGAGCGGATGATGTGCAGGGGAACCGGTTCGCTCGCGGATGCTGGCGTGCGCTGATGGTGCCACTATCGTCCGGCCACTCCCTGGAGCCCGGCATGATCAACCCCAAGAATATCCACGAATCCATCAAGCCTTACCTGGTGACCAAGGGTAAGAAATTCCGCCTGAAGGACCACGACCCCGCGGATACGGCGCATATCCAAGACAAGGAGCACGCCGAGGACCTGCTGAAGCAGGGGGTAGAGCGCCTCGCCGAGTTGCAGGACAAGCTCTATGCCCACAACCACTGGTCGTTGTTGCTGATCTTCCAGGCGATGGATGCGGCGGGCAAGGATGGCGCGATCAAACACGTGATGTCCGGGATCAATCCGCAGGGCTGTCAGGTCTATTCGTTCAAGAAGCCGTCCGACGAGGACATGGATCACGACTTCCTGTGGCGCACCAATCGCTGCATGCCTGAACGTGGGCGCATCGGCATCTTCAACCGCAGCTACTACGAGGAGGTCCTGGTGGTGAAGGTCCATCCGGAATACCTGCATCATCAGCACCTGCCGCCCCAGCTGGCGGGCAAAGACGTGTGGGAGCACCGCTACGAGTCGATCAACGACCTGGAGAAACACCTGACGCGCAATGGCACGGTGGTGCGCAAGTTCTTCCTCAATGTCTCGCATGAGGAGCAGTTGCGGCGCTTCCAGAAGCGTTTGGAGGATCCCAAGCGGCACTGGAAGTATGCCGCTTCGGACGCCGCCGAACGGGTCCACTGGAACGATTACATGGAGGCCTACCAGGACTGCATTCGCGCCACCGCGACGAAACACGCGCCGTGGGTAATCGTGCCAGCCGATCACAAATGGTTCAGCCGCCTGGTGGTCGCGGCGGCGGTGATCGATGCGCTGGAAGAACTCAATCTGCACTACCCTAAAATCGATGAGGCCAAACGCCGCGAGTTGGCCGCGGGGCGCAAGGCGCTGGGGAAAATGGCGGAGAAGAAGTAACTGCTCAGTCCACGGGCCCCGTCGCCCCGCGATGCTGCGGGCGACCGAGTGGGGGTGGGCGTATACATTGTGCGAAGCACATCCGCCCACGGCTGAGGAGGCGCAGCCGACGAAGCCGAGCCACGACCGAGCCCGTGGGGGCAGGCCCGCAGGGCCGCGGGGGCGAAGCCCCTGAACAAACAACGGGCGCCCGAGTGGCAGTGGGCGGATACAATGGGCGCAGCCCATCCGCCCACGGCTAAGGAGGCGCAGCCGACGAAGCCGAGCCACGACCGAGCCCGTGGGGGCAGGCCCGCAGGGCCGCGGGGGCGAAGCCCCTGAACAAACAACGGGCGCCCGAGTGGCAGTGG
>JANPLC010000386.1:0-3174 GCA_031426335.1 Planctomycetota bacterium | reverse complement strand
ATTGCGTTCGGAAATGACAGGATGTTGTACCTGTCTACCGGTGACAACACCACGCCGTTCGTTAGCGATGGTTTCACGCCCATCGACCACCGCACCGAAGGCCACGACGCGCGCGCGACCTCTGCCAATACCATGGACCTGCGCGGCAAGATCCTGCGCATCCGCATCAAGGAGGACGGCACCTACGAGATCCCCAAGGGCAACCTCTTCCCGGTCGGCACGCCGAACACGCGGCCCGAGATCTATGTCATGGGCAACCGCAATCCGTTCCGTCATCACTACGATCCGGTAAACAACTGGCTGTTGTGGGGCGAGGTCGGTCCCGATTCCGGCGGCGACAATGCGAACCGCGGTCCGCGTGGTCACGACGAATTCAACCTCGCGAAAGGCCCAGGTTTCTTCGGCTGGCCGCTCTTCGTCGGCGATAACAAGGCCTACAACGACTACGATTTCGAGACCAAGAAGTCCGGCGAGAAGTTCGATCCGGCCAAGCCGATCAACACCAGCCCGCGCAACACCGGCATCAAGGAACTGCCCCCGGCGCAGAAACCGCTGATGTGGTATCCGGGTTCGGCCTCCGCTGAGTTCCCCGAACTTGGTCAAGGTGGTCGCTGCGCCATGGGTGGTCCGCTCTACCGCTTCGACGCGTCGCTGAAGTCGGAAGACAAGTTCCCCGCCTTCTTCGAGGGCAAGTGGTTCATCTACGAATGGATGCGCGAGTGGATCAAAGTCGTCAGCTTCGATAAGGACGGCAACAAGACCGCGGTCGATAACTTCGCCCCAGGCATCAAGTTCAAGAAGCCGATGGACATGAAGTTCGGCCCCGACGGCGCGCTCTACGTGCTCGAATACGGCACCAACTGGAGCAACAACACCGACTCGCAGCTGTCGAAGGTGGTGTTCGCTGGCGGCAATCGCTCACCATCGGTGATGGCCACTGCTGACAAGTACGTCGGCAAGGATCCGCTGACGGTCAAGTTCAGCAGCGCTGGCACCGACGACAAGGACGGCGATACGCTGACCTATGCCTGGGACTTCGGCGGCAAAGGTTCATCGAGCGAAGCCAATCCGTCGTTCACCTTCAAAGAGGCCGGCGCCTACAACGTCACGCTAACGGTGAAGGACCCGGGCGGTAAAAGCGCCACCACCGGCATGCCGATCCGCGTCGGCAACGACGAACCGGTGGTGAAGATCGTCGAACCGAAGGCCGGCTCGTTCTTCGCCTGGGGCAAGCCCCTGACCTTCAAGGTCGAGGTCGCCGACAGCGAGGACGGCTCCACCGCCGACGGCAAACTCAACGCGCAGAAGATCCAGGTCGCCGCAGTTTATCAGGACGGCACACCCTCTGTTACGCCGGCTGGCCATCAGGAAGCCCCGGTGCTGACCGGCGGCAGCGACAAGGGCCGCAAGCTCGTCGCCGGCAGCGACTGCCTGGCCTGTCACCAGATGCAGGTCCAGTCGGTCGGCCCGTCGTTCATGGCGATCTCGACCAAGTACCACAAGCAGGACATGAAGGACAAACTGGCGGCGAAGATCATCGCCGGCGGCGCGGGCGCCTGGGGCCCGATCCCGATGGTGCCGCACCCGCAGCACAGCCTCGAAGTGGCCAAGGACATGGCCGGCTGGATCCTGTCACTCGCCGATGCACCGGCGCCCGCCACCGGCGCGACCGGTAGCCTGACTGTCATCGGCAAGCCGGAGAAGAACGATCGCGGAGTTTATGTCGTCACCGCCAGCTACACCGACGCCGGAGCAAAGGGACAGCCGGCGCTCACTGGTAACGCCACCGTTACGCTGCGCTCGCGCTACGTGAAGGCGACGTCCTGCACCACCAACAAGGGACTGCAGGAAGAGGACTGCGCGGATGAGGATAAGGGCAAGAGCTACGGGTACATCGATCATGATGATCACATCAGCTTTGCTGGGATCGATCTGAGTGCGACGAAGGCGATTGAGGTCCGCGTCGCCAGCGCCGGTGCGGGCGGCATCATCGAAGTGCACGCTGGATCACCGACCGGTGCGCTGGTCGCGAAGCTTGAGGTCGGACAGACGGGGGGGTGGCAGACGTGGAAGACGTCGTCAGCCGCCGAGGTCAAGGATCCGGGTGGGGTGCAGGAGTTGTTCTTTGTGTTCAAGTCGAAGAGCGGCAGCGGCGGCGGATTGTTTAATGTGAATTGGGTGAACTTTATTGAGAAGTAAAGACGGGCACCAGCTGGCTGAACACACGAACCGCAGGGGCTTCCCTGCGGTTCGTGTGTTGATGTACTCCTGCTGGCAAAGGAAAAGCGAGCAATGTCACGTCGGATCCGCTTGATGGTGCTGTTGATCCCGGCTTTGTTGCTGATGGTGGTGACCATTGCGGCAGTGCCATATCGGATCGAAGAAGAGTACGTCAATCGCCGGACTGGAGCCATCTCACGGGTAACGGTCATCGCTCTCGTAAGCAGAAGTGAGCCGAGCATCAGGCAGGAGGAAGATCTGGGGGTGTATGGAACCTTGACCGCGCGGAATGAATGGCTGCTGGTCGGGAAGCACATCTATCCGTTCCCCTGGAGTCGCGTGTCGATGCCGAATCATTGGCGAGCCGAATCTCACCCGAATCATTGGTCGCTCAAAATGATGGCACGAGTGTTATTTGGTATGGCCAAGGATTGTCGGCCATTGGCCAACGAGCCGCGCATGACTGATGAACAGTTTTCGGCACTTATGGGGAAACGTCTCGACGTGTGGAACACGCTGACGGTAGATGACAATCTCCAAGAGCTGGATTGGCAGATTCGCGCGGAGAATGAGCGTCTATTTCCAGGTGCGGTGAAGGCAGCGATCAACACGGTGACGGTGACAAACACGACGCCGAAGTGAGCGGCGAGCATCATATCCTGCGTCCCGGAGGGACATCCAGCGTACAGCCCAGCACTTCAGTGCCATCCCCATAAAGGACATACGCATTTTGTTCGAGAGCCGCCAACGGCGGCGACGCCCCCCCAGCCCGGCGCGGAAGCGCCGGGAACTAGCGTGATTTCCGATCACAGTCGCGAAGCGACGACGCACGGTGTAGGGGACGGGAGTCCCCGATTCATGCGATGCCACCACGTGCCCAACGGCGTCGGCGTTGAAACGCCGCCGAACCCGGGCGTCGTCGCTCCGCGACTTTGGTCATTAATGGTCGGTCAC
>JANPLC010000385.1:0-14444 GCA_031426335.1 Planctomycetota bacterium | reverse complement strand
CAGGCCCTTGGCCTGCCAGCGGTCGAAGGTCTCCAGCGGACCGGTGGTGACGAGGGTCACTTGGCCGTTGTCGCCGTCTTCGCGGGTGGCGGTGTAGACCCCATGATCAAGCGTCGGTGGCGGTGGCCACTGGCCGCCGCCGCGCAACCACTGTCCCTGGGGTGCAACCCAGGATTTATAACCGCCAAAGTTGCGCCACGGCCCATCGGCCGATGGTTCGTAAGTGCGACCGATCTCCGCCGGGTTGACCCACAGGAACGGATGGTCGCCCAGGTCGTACTGCATCGCGCGGCCACCGATCGCGGGCATGACCGCCAGCGTCACCAGGTCGTTGCGCAGCACCTGGGCTTGCCACCCCCACCCCAGGTGATCATCGACCTGGGTGAGTTCGACGGCTTCGCCCGCAGCCAGGGCCAGACCGGCGTGGACAAACCAGGGAAGTAACCAGCGGTTCATGGCCGGGATGCTAGTGTCCCGTCCGAGAAATTCACCGCACCTGCCTTGGCCGCGCCGGCCATCCGCGGCGTTGCGAAAAGTTCGAGCTAGCGCTGCTAGCCCTTCACTTTCCGCGCATTGCGACTGACCGACGGGGCCAGCGGCATCTGCAGCGAATTTCTCGGACGGGACACTAGTCAGCGCGCTCGCCCGCCTAGGGGCGGCGATGTCACCAGTGCGTTACCTGTGTCGCGGTGCTCTTACCGACCGGGTACGGGTCTCCAGATGACCATCGGCCAAGACACGGCATCATCTCCGGCCGACCCATGCTCGACACTCTGTCCCGTTACGTCCTGAAGCGCACCACCATGCGCTTCCTGCTGCTGTTCGCCGTGTTCATGGGCGTGCTGGTGGGCGGACAGCTGGCGCTGCTGGTGGGACGCGGCGTGCCGCCGGAAGCCTGCCTGCCGATGATCGAGGCGATGAGCCTGTTGTCGTTGCCGGTCGCCCTGCCGGTGTCGCTTGCCACTGCCATCCTGGTAGTGATCGGCAGCATGGTGCAGGAAGGCGAATTCCGCGCCTTGGCGGCAAGTGGCGTCGGCCATCGCAAGGTGCTGGTGCGCCTCGTCCCGCTGATCATCGGGGCGATGTTGTTGTGTGGCCTGCTGACGCATGTGGTCATGCCGCTGGGCATCGCCGACATGCGCGCCAACAAGGGGCGCCTGCTGCAGACCGCCATCGCCAGCCGGGTGGCCGAGGGTGAGCCGATGGTCGAGCAGAAGGGTATGAGCGTGTGGGTCGGTTCAGCGGACGGATCGCGCCTGCACGATGTGCGTGCCATGCTGACACGCGGCAAGGAACAGATCGCGGTCTTCGCTCCGCAGGCGCGCTGGGTGCTCGCCGAGAAGGGCGTGCATCTCGAATGCGAGGACGTGCAGATGCTGGTGCGCAGTCCTGGTGAGCACCTGATGACGATGGATACCGAGCGTTACGCCTACCTCTTCGACAACGAGTTGGGAAAACGGGAGGTGGTCAATCCGGACGCCTTGCCGACCGCCGAAGTGCTCGCCCTGACGCGCGTGCTGCCCAAACTGGGCGAGAGCCACGCGGTCTACAACAACGCGCGTTTATCCATGCATTTCCGTTTTTTTCTGCCGCTCTCGCTGATCACCTTCGGCGTGTTGGCAATGGGACTCGGCTTGGCCTTCGGCACTGACCAGAATCTGCCCGGCGTGATCATCATCGTGGTGATCGTGGCGTTGGTGGTGTATCCGACGTTCGGGTACGTGAAGAACTTCACCGCCAAGCCGCAGATCGATCCGGCGTGGATCCTCTATCCGCCGGCGATCCTGGTGACGTTGTTCGGCGCGTGGTTGGCGTGGACGCCAGATCATGCACGTGAGGCCTTGGCCAAACCGTTCCGCTGGCTGGCCGGCCTGAGGACCCGGCGCGGATGAGCCTGCTGCATCGCCACACCTTATCTCTGGCCTTTACCAGTTGGGCCATGCTGCTGTTCATCGGCCTGTTCCTGATCCACCTCGGTGATCTCATCGGCTTCAGCGGCGATTATGTGGCAGCCATGGGTGCGGGTCGCGGTGATCAGGTGCTGCAGTTCCTGGCTCTGCGCTTTCCTGCCTTCCTGGCCGCCTGGTTGCCGGTGTCGGCTGCTGCCGCGGGCTTGCTCACCGCCTGGCCTCTGCTGCGCCAGGGCACGCTGGTGGCGTTATGTGCCGCCGGCATCCCGGTGCGGCGGACCTTTGCTTCCATGCTGGTGCTCGCCCTGGGCATCGGCGTGCTCGGGTTCGTGCTCAAGGATCAGGTGATC
Source organism: Planctomycetota bacterium (assembly GCA_031426335.1). Taxonomy (GTDB): domain Bacteria; phylum Planctomycetota; class UBA11346; order UBA11346; family UBA11346; genus BOG-1363. The sequence continues at coordinate 12,184 of JANPLC010000385.1, read as the reverse complement.
CCGCGCCTGGAGCCGGAAATCAAATTCGCACGCGCCCGCATGGTTGGCAAACTGCAGCTCAACCAAACCGTCAGTCGCAGCCTGGGCTGGCACGACAACGGCCTGTTTTGGTGTTCACAAGAGGCCTTGCCGGAAGATGGGCGGTACAACCAGATCGCGGTGTTTGGCGACCAGGGTGCGCGGCATCGCGGGCTAATGGTGGTGGCGGACGCGTTGTTCTGGCGCGACGGCGCCTGGTACCTGAACAACCCGGCGGTGATCAGCACTTACCACACACCGATCGACGTACGGCCGGAGGTCGGACTCGCCGAACTGGGGCTGACGCTCAGCGTCGACGCCAAGACTTTGGTCGAACGGCTGAAGCAGGACCGCAACCGGCCGAGCGATGAACTGTTCGCCATCGACTCGCCGAACGCCTGGGGCTACCTGATGCTGCGCATCTGCTTCGGCCTGCTACCGGTGCTGTGCCTGTTGTTCGCCCTGCCGAGTTTCATCCGCATGGAGGGGCGCAACCACCTGGGGTTGCAGATTGCGCGCGCCATCGCCTGGATGCTGGTGCCATTGCTGGGATACTGGGTGCTGTCACGCATTCTGATTTCCAACAGCACCTACGTCATCACCGGTACGGCGGTGGTACTCGGCGGGCTCATCAGCGTCGGCAGCTGGCGCTGGTGGACGATGCGGGTGTAAGCGCCATCATCCGCGCGTCATGAACGAGGTCGTCGCCCACTGCATCCGTACCCGCCGCACGGTGAAGGCCTACTCCGGCGAGGCGGTGCCGCGCGTGCTGCTCGAACGATGGCTCGACCTAGCGTGCTGGGCGCCGACCCATCGCCTGACCCAGCCGTGGCGTTTTGCCGTCCTGGAGCAACCGGCGATCGTGCGCTTGGCCGAGTTCCTGCGGGGTGAGCCGCAGATTGCCGCGGTGCCCGACCCGGCCAAAGGCGCGGCGAAACTCGCCAAGCTGCTCGATCGCCTGCCGACGCTGGGCGCGATGATCCAGGTCACCTGGGTACGCGACGCGGATCCACTGATCGATCTGGAAGAACACGCCGCCGCATCCGCCGCGGTGCAAAACTTATTGCTAGCAGCGCACGCCGACGGCTGGGCTGCCTTCTGGTCGACCACCGCGGCGTTGGGCCATCCCACGACGCTGACCTGGTGCGGACTCGCGCCCGCAACCCAGGGTTTCCTTGGTTCGGTCTGGCTTGGTCGCGCCAGCCAACATACCCCTGCCCCTCCACGCGCCACACTCGCTCAGCGCGTGACCTGGCTGTGAACCATCCCCGGAACTGCAAATGCCCACGCTCCTGATCGCCGGCCCCCTCGCGCTTGATGATTTTCCCCAAGGCAAAGGCCTGCTTGGTGGCGCTGGCGGATATGCCGCGATTGCTGCGGCGCCGTTGGCGCACACCCAATTGTGGGCCCGTGGTGGCAAGGACATCACCACCCAGGTGCGCGGCATCCTCGAACACCGCGGCATCGATCTTGCCGGCGTGGATTGGAACGGCGCGACCACGCGTGGTGGACCTGGAGTGCCCAGGACCACTGGCTACGCGCTGTCGGAAGTCGAGCCGACGCAGGCGGATGATCTGGGTGCGGTGCTCATCGTCGACCTCGCGCCCGATGAGTGGCGCCGGGCCATTCGAGTGGTGCAGGCCCTGCCCGGCGGCGAGACCCGCAGCTTGGTAGCGGCGCCGAATGTCAGCGATCTGGAAGACGAACGCTTCCGCGCCGAGGTCTGCGCCAGCGCGGACGTGTTGATCCTGCCGGTGGCCGCCGCCGTGGCCCTCACGGTCACCACGAATCCGTTCGACGCCGCCCGCGCCCTGGTGTCGCTCGGGGCGAAATGCGTGATTCTGACCGCTGGCCCCCTCGGCGGACTGATCCTCTACCGTCAGAAAGCCACCACCTACCCGGCCATGCCAGTCGAAACCGTCGATGGCACGGGCGTCAGCGCGGCGTTTGCCGGCGCCCTGGCTGCGTGGTTGACCGGAGCGGGCAAGGACGATTTCCGCGCGATCAAGCGCGGTTGCGCGGTCGCTAGCGGGGTGGGCGGCATCTGTACGCAGGGCATCGGGCCGAAAAAGCTGCTGGGAGCCGACCGCAAGGAGTATCTGGAACGATTCAATCGTCTTAGGCGCGCCGCAAAAGGCTGAGAGGTATGCAACGGACCAACGGTGGCCCCGGGCGACACGCCAGGAAACGAACACTCGAACCCTGCGTTGACACCTCCCCCTGGTGCCATTAGCTCACAAACGGTTGCTGCAGGAGCTTGGCGATGCAAGAGATCCAATACGTCACGAACTACCAGATCCTGCGCAAGATCGCCACCGGCGGTATGGGCTCGGTTTACCTTGCTGAGCAGCTCGGTGCCGAAAGCTTCCGCAAGGTCGTAGCGATCAAGACCATCAAGAAGGAATTCCTCAAGAACAAAGAGAACGTCGATCTCTTTGTCGGTGAGGCCAAACTGGTTGCTGACTTGATCCACGAGAACGTGCTCCAGGTCTACCAGCTCGGTCAGACCAAGGGCATCTACTACATCGTGATGGAATACGCTCACGGCAAGAACCTCGCCGACGTCATCCGTTCGCATAAGGACCGCCACAAGGTCACCAACGTCGAAATCGGTGCCTTCATCATCAGCCGCGTCTGCCGCGCACTCAACTACGCACACGATGCCAAGGACATGTCGGGCAAGCCGCAGAACATCGTCCACCGCGACGTGACGCCGTCGAACATCATCAGTACCTACGGCGGAGTGGTGAAGCTCACCGACTTCGGCATCGCCAAAGCCGTGATCATGAACACCCCGGATGAAGCCGAGGTGATCATGGGCAAGCTGCCGTACATGAGCCCGGAACAGGCGAAATTCCAGGGGACCACGCGCCAGAGCGACGTATTCAGCCTGGGGCTCGTCATGTACGAGCTGCTGACCAACACCTCGGTCTACAACGTCAACGACATCGACGACTTGGTCGACAAGATGGACAACTACTCGATCAAGTCGCCGCGCCGCTTGAATCCGCACATCCCAGAAAAACTCGAAGCCATCATGATGAAGGCGCTCGAGGTCAACCCGGCCAACCGCTACGCCACCGCGCGCGAGTTCTGCCAGGACCTCGAACACTACATGTACGACGGCGGCTACGGCCCGACCAACGAGAAGCTCGCGCGTTACCTCGGTCGCTTGTTCCCCGAAGAAAGCATCGCGCCGATCACCGGCGTCGGCTCGCCCGCTGGCAGCAGCCCGGCGAACGCGACTACGGCTTAGACAACCGTGCGGGGTGCGGAGTACGGCGTGCGGAGTTGACCGCACACAGTTCCTCTGCTCTCACCTTTCAGTTCGATCGTTTGATGTACGGTGCTTTTTCTTAACGCCGCACGCCGCACGGCTGTGTCTCCCGCCGAACGTCTTGCGTGACCGCCCGACGATCCAGCATCGCTGCCCATGCCCCGTGCTCTCGTCATCCAACACCTCGCCTGTGAAGGCCCTGCCCGGCTGCGTCCGTTGTTGGAGCGCCGTGGGTTCGCCATCGACACCGTCCATGCCTTCGATGGTCAGACGGTGCCGACGACGCTCAGTCACGACCTGTTGGTGGTGATGGGCGGTTCGATGGGCGTGGGCGACTTCGGCGATCCGAAGTATCCCTTCCTGGCTGCCGAGGCCGCGTTGCTGAAATCAGCACTGGCGCGCAATCAGCCGGTACTCGGCATCTGCCTTGGCGCGCAGCTGCTCGCGCATGCGGCTGGCGCCGTGGTCCAGCCCAATCGCCGCGCTGGGGTCGTGGTCCGTGAAGTCGGCTGGGCGCCGGTGGATTTCCTCGGTGCTGACCATCGTCCGGAACTCGCCGGCCTCTCCGCGCGAGAGATGATGCTGCACTGGCACGGCGATACCTTTGCCATCCCCACCGGCGCCGTGCACTTGGCCTCGACGCCGACGTGTGCGAACCAACTCTTCCGCCTGTCACGCCAGGTCGGCATCCAGTTCCACCCCGAGATCGACGCGCAGTCGATCAGCGAATGGGTGCGCCTCGATGGGGATTACGTCACGCTGGCGAATGGACTCGAAGGCAAGGCCCGCGTGCTGGCTGACACCGAGCGTTACCTGGAGCGGCATCACCAGATCGGCGACCGCCTGCTCGACAACCTCGTGGGCGAGATAACTCGCTGATTCCCAATCAGGGCTGATCAACACTGCCGATGTCTGGGCGATCGGTGCGGAAGATTCGTGTCGGCCGCTCACCGCCCATCGGAATGAACTCCACCTGCCAACGCCGGTGTTCCAGATGACGGAGCTTCAAGGTGCCCTTTTCGAACCCGAGAAACCACGTCCGCTCGTCCTGACGCACGACAGCTTGCACCCGGTAGTAGGCGTGCTCCCAGACCATTTCTTGGGTACCGTTGATGCGTAAGGCTTCGATGCGTCCCATTACCGGTGGGAACGGCGTGAGGTCCTGCCCACTACACCAGCCGTAACCGCCGTCACAGTTGAGCCCCCACCATTCGAGAGAGCGAAAATTTATTTCCGGCGCTGCGACAGGCTCCGCGGATTGAGCCGTAGCCACTATTGCGGAATAACTTCTCGTCACCGGATCCTCGGCGGACAACAACCCTACCAGCAATAACACTGCCATCCGGCTGAACATCACGCCCAAGGTTGCGACGATGACATCCTGTTCCAGGTCCTGGAACTACTTGCCGTCCACGTGGGCCGTCGCCTTGGTGACCGTGCGGAAGCGGGCTTGGACGAACTTCCCTTTCGGTGGAAAGACGTCGACCAGCCAGCGATCCTCATGGGTCTTGCCCATGACCAGCTTCCAGTTTTCGAAGGTCACCACGAAATCGCCGGCGTCCGTGCGCATCACCTTGTCGATGGCGAAATCGCGGCCCAACCATTCGATTTCTTGAGGGCCGACGATCCGCGCCTCTTTGATGCGGCCGAGATCAGCGGGGTGCGGCGTCTGGTTCTTGCCCGCCCACCACCTCATCGCGCCATCAGCACCCGGACCCCACCATTCGACCGAGCGGAACACCACCGCTGGCGCGTAGGGAACCTGTTCCTCAGCGGTGAAGCCAAGGGCGGTGGCGATGAGCGCGAGGATGAGTGCGCGCATGGGTCACCTGCGACGTGGTTGTCGCGACCGTTGAACGCTCAGCGTTTTCCGCCCATGGTTGGCAGCAGCGACGTCGATGCGCCACGTTGGATGCCGCGGAAGAGCATCTCCATTTCGTCCGGATTATCCGACGTCGACAAGGCATCCTCGCGGGTGATGGCGCCTTGTTCGTAGAGCTTGAACAACGACTGATTGAAGGTCATACAGCCGAAGTGCTCGCTGTCACGGATGGCGGTGTAGAGCTCGGGAGTGCGGCCTTCCTCGATCATCTGCTTGATGGTCGGGGTCGCGATCATGATCTCGAGACCTGGGACTCGGCCGGTGGAGTCCTTGCGCGGCACCAACCGCTGACTGACAACACCTTGGAATACCATCGACAACTGCATGCGGATCAGGTTGTGCTGATACGGCGGGAAGAAGTTGATGATACGTTCCATGGTTTGCTGCGCATTGATGGTGTGCAGCGTGGACAGCACCAAGTGACCGGTTTCGGCCGCATCGATCGCGGCGTTGACGGTCTCAAGGTCACGCATTTCACCGACCAGGATAACGTCAGGCGCTTCACGCATGGCATTGCGCATTGCGCTCTTGAAGTCGCGGGTGTCGATGCCGACTTCGCGTTGGTTGATGATGCAGCGATCGTCGACGTAGCTATATTCGATGGGATCCTCGACCGTGATGATGTGCCGGCTGGTGGTCCGGTTCATGTACTCGATCATCGAGGCGAGCGTGGTCGATTTGCCTGAGCCGGTGATGCCGGTGACCAGCACCAGCCCGCGACGCAGCATGGCCAGACGTTCAAAAACTTCGACCGGCAGGCCGAGGGTTTTGAAGTCCGGGATGTCACTGCGCACGTGACGCAGGACGAAGCCGATGTTGCCGCGTTGCATGAAGCAGTTCACGCGGAAGCGGCCGATTTCCTCGTCTTCAAAGGCGGTGTCGCATTCGTGGTTCTTCTTGAAGCCCTCGCGGCTGTGTTCATCGACCAAGAGCGTGAAGGCATCCTTCATGTGCTCCTTGGTGATGGGTGTGGTGCCGAGTTGGCGCACCGAGCCGTCGACCCGCACGCGCGGTGGACCACCGACCTTCAGGAACAAGTCGGATGAGCGCAACTGCACCATCGCGCGCAGGACTTCCTTGATGTTCATGCCGTCTTCCCCTGATGGTCGGTAACGACCTGGAGTAGGCGGTTTTCGAGCTCCTGCAATCCTTCGCCCGACACCCCTGAGAGGGTCATGACGTCCTGTTTCAGCAGGATGGCGAGCTCGCCCGCGACCTCGGAGAGATCAGGGCGTGTATCGGCCTTGTTGAGCACCACCAGTTGCTGCTTGGTCGCCAGATCCGGGCTGAAACGCACCAGTTCGGTATTCAGCACGCGGATGCGCTCGGCCATTGCCGCGGCATCGCCCTCCGAGCCATCGACCAGGTGCAACAGGATCGGGCAGCGTTCGACGTGACGCAGGAACTGGTGTCCGAGGCCCTTGCCGTCGGAGGCGCCTTCGATGAGCCCAGGGATGTCGGCCAGGATGATGCTGCGATCAAAGCGTTCGATCACGCCGAGCTGCGGCTCAAGCGTAGTGAACGGATACGCCGCGATCTTCGGATGGGCCTTCGACAGGCGCGACAACAGGGTGCTCTTGCCCGCATTGGGGAAGCCGATGATGCCGACGTCGGCGATCAGCTTGAGTTCCAGTTTGAGCCTGAGCGTAACGCCAGGTTCTCCTGGGCCATATTCACGCGGGGTCTGGTGAGTCGAACTCTTCCAGTGCACGTTGCCCTTGCCGCCCTTGCCGCCTGCCGCCAGCACCGCGCGCTGGCCAGGCTGAGTCATATCAGCGATGATCTCATCGGTTTCGGCCAGACGAATGATGGTGCCGCACGGCACTTTGAGGAGCAGGTCCTCGCCGTAACGACCAAAACACATCTGCCCACGTCCGGGCAGACCGCCCTCAGCACGCCAGTGGCTTTGGCGGACGAACACCGAGAGGGTGTTCATGTGCGGAGTAGCTTCGACCACCACGTCCCCGCCTTTCCCACCATCGCCGCCGTCAGGGCCACCTTCGGGGATGTATTTCTCCCGCCGGAAGGTCGCCGCTCCGGCGCCACCGCTTCCACTTTTGACCACGATCTCAGCTTCATCACGTAACATAGTCGCGGGATTGCACCGTTCCCGCCGCATGACGCAAGCCCGGTCCGGTCGGAGGCTCCAACGGATCACCTAGCCGAGGCCAGGTCGATCCGTCGGAGCGACTGATCCTGGGTGATTCAACCAGCCGCTGGGGGCGGTCCGGTGATGACCACACCCGCGATGCTCAGCACCAAACCACCGATACATATCAGGAAGGGCGTCTTACTCACATCCCAGTGCATGATCACAAAGACCAAGCTGACGAACGGGATGAAGATGTAGCCGAGTCCCCAAAAGATTGACTCCTTGAACGCTTCGACCAGCAACCAGATGCCGCCAACCAGCATCGCAATACCACCAAGAATGACGAGTAGGGTACCCATAAGGTTTATTCTCCGGCTGGGGGTCCTAACCGTGCGCCTGACGGCTTCAAGGTGTCAGCGACTGCACTGTAGCGCGTGTTGCCAAGGGCCAGCCGGACCCCGGTTGTCCCGTGCTCGCGCCCAACATCATCCCGCGCCATGCCCGTCGTCCCCATCAGTCCTGACCGCCCCCGCCTGCCCGCCTGGTTCAAGCGCAGCCTACCCGACAACGCCATCGCCGCCGAGACCAACGCCATCGTGCGCAGTCACGGTCTGGTGACGGTCTGCGAGGAAGCCGCCTGCCCTAATCGTCAGGAGTGCTGGTCGAAGAAGGCGGCGACCTTCATGCTCATGGGCGAGGCCTGCACGCGCACCTGCACCTTCTGCGATGTGAAGTGGACCAAGACTCCCCCTCCGCTCGACGCCAGCGAACCGCTGCGTCTGGCTGATGCGATTGCTGAACTGAAACTGCGTTTCGCGGTGGTCACCAGCGTCAATCGCGACGACCTCGCTGACGGCGGAGCACCACATTTCGCCGCCACCATCGCAGCCATCCGCGCACGCTCGCCTGGAACCCTGGTCGAAGTGCTGACCCCGGACTTCCGCGGCAACCGCGAAGCGATCGACACGGTGGTCCGCGCTCATCCGGACGTCTACAACCACAACCTCGAAACCATCCCGCGGCTCTACCCGACGGTACGTCCGCAGGCGAAGTACCAGCGTTCGCTCGATCTGCTCAGGCAGGTGAAGGACAGCGATCCAACCATCCTGACCAAGTCCGGCGTGATGGTCGGCCTGGGCGAGACCGACGCTGAGATCCGTACGCTGATGGATGATCTGGTGCGTCACCGCGTCGACATCTTCACCGTCGGCCAGTACCTGCGGCCGAGCCTGGACCACCACGACATCATCCGCTTCGTCACGCCGGAGCAGTTTGAAATCTATAAACAGTGGGGCGCCGAGGCCGGTTTCAAATATGTCGCGTCGGGGCCGTATGTGCGGTCGAGTTATTTCGCCGAGGAAGTGATGGCGGGCGCGATCGACATGGCAGCGGTCCGGAGTCCGGGGTCCGGGGTCCGGGGTCACTGAAGGCATGTCGATGAATAGGGTCCCAACTTGGGAAATTACCCGGACTCGTGTGATGCCCGATGATGGTGGACTCCGGACTCCGGACTCCGGACCCCGGACGCGATAAATGCGCGGCATCGTCTACAATTGTGGCGCCTGCCCGTACCTGCCTGCGCGTGAATTCCACGCCTTCCATCCGGTGCCTAATCCGCCGGAGGACATCCCCTACCGCGTGTTGATGGATCACCGCTTTCGTCGCTCCGGCGCACATCTCTACCTGCCGGTGTGTCCTTCGTGCGATAGCTGCCAGCCGATCCGCGTCGACATTGCTGCGTTCACACCGCGAACAGATCAAAAACGTTGCCTGCGGGCCAACCACGACCTGACAATAACGTGGCACGACCGTGGGCTCGACCACGAACGCGCCGACCTCTACCGTCGTTACCAAGCGACCATCCATGGCAAGCCACCAGATGAGGATGGCGGCAAATTCCTTACCGAGGACGGCGGCATCAGCGGAGGCGAACTCCACGCCCGCGATGCGGCGGGACGCTTGGTGGCAGTGAGTATCCTCGACCGTTTCGCTGACGCCTTGTCGAGCGTGTATTGTTACTACGACCCGGACCACGCCCGCCGCAGCCTGGGCACCTTCATGGCGCTCAGCGAGATCGACTACTGCCGTCAGAACCACATGACGTGGTTATACCTGGGATTCCTCGTGCGCGGTTGCTCCAAGATGGAGTACAAGGCGCGGTACTTGCCGCATGAGGTGTTGGAGAAGGGCGTGTGGGTGCGGTACGAAGATTAGCTTCGAGCTTCCAGCTTCGACTACGAATCCGACCAACATTGCAAACTCGCAGCTCGCAGCTAACCCACATCCGTAATCGACGCCGACGACCGGCTGCGCGTCTCCGCATCGGTATCGAGATCGATCGGCTCGACATTTTCCATGGTTTCGGCATTCACATCGATCGGCAGCGGTCCGCGGCGCAGACGTAACAGCGCACGCAGCAGCCCGCCGATGAGCACCAGCACGACGGCGAATCCCAGGATCATGGCCGGCCACGGCAGGACGTGGTGTCGCAAGGCGATGCGCGTGGCGACCAGCACCACGGGTTCCTCTTCGCCTTCGGCAGGATGTTGGCGCAGCAGAGCGCTAAGCCGTTCAAGGCGCTCTCGCTGCTCCGGCTGCTTGGTGTTCACGGTCCGTGCCTGGGTATCGAGCCACTCGATCATCCCTGGGTCTGGCTGCATCATGCCGTAGGCAGCATCGCGTTTGACGCCGTAGGGTTCCAGCAGCACCCGTCGTTGCTGCGCGAGTGCTTCCTGCGCCACCTGTTCCGCATCCGCCACCACCGGAGATTGTCGCGCGAGCCAGGGCAGCGGTCGTCCATCGAGCGGCGCCAACAGGCTGTCCCAGGCCATGGTGAGTTCGGTCAAAGCAGTATCGAAGCCCTCATCCCCAGATGCTTGGCGCACGGATTCGGCGGCTTGGCGCAAGGCCTGCGCCAGGGCCGTGCGTTCGCCACCCAGCCTGATGATGCGTTCGCGGTAGGACTCCAAATCCGCCGGTTGGCTGAGGGCGAACAACTCCCAGGCCAGGCGCGTGCGCTGACTGCCGTCGCCGGTGGTGAGGTAGGTATCCAGCACGCCGCGCAGCTGGTTGCGGATGGTGTCCGCCATCGCCGGCCAACTGCTGCTCTGGCGCATGACGCCCATCGCCGCACGTACCAACTCGGGATCCCCCTCCGGCGCGGTCAGCAGGCGAGCGAGCACCTCTACCGCGCGGTGTTCGACCGGCGCGCGCCACGCATCGGGCCAGGTCGCACGATACGCGGCAAACGATGTCAGTGCATTCGCTCGTGCCCGTCCCCCTGCCGCAACGATTACCAGCACGCCGATGAGCAGCAGCGCCAGCATCTGCAGCACCAGGATGAGGCGACGCGCCTTCACGAGTTCCTCCCGGTCAAGCGCACCAGCAACATGCCAGCCACCAGGACCGCCACCGCGATGCCACCGCCAATGACGGCCGAGGCGGGATCACGAATGCTCTGCACCACCAGCAGGACGATGGCCGCCAGCGGCATCAGCACCGCCACCGCCAGACGCCAGGCCCAGCCTAGATGGAACGCCGAATAGGCATTCAGATGACGCGCCACGGCATCGAGTTTCACCGCGAAGACGCTGCACGCCGACTGTCCGACCAAAGCCAACAGCAGCACCCACATCAGGCCATGGAAACACCAGGTGGCCGCCTGCGGATCGCTCAACAACACCGCGGTCAGGAAAAACAGCACCAGTCCCACCGCCGGCACCACGCGTTCACGCGGCAGGCCGAACTTGTCGACCACCGCTGCCACCAGCACTTCGCTCATCGCCAACAGCGCCGGGATGGCGAGCGCGAGCAGCGCGATGAACCACACCGCGAGCAGGACTCCGGACCACCACGTCGGCAGGCCGCTGTTGGCCAGCGCCGCGGCGACGGCAATCAGGGAATCCGGCAGCCGGGTGTTCAGATCATGGCTGCCATCGGCGACGATCACGCCACTGCCGATGGCGAGCACCGCCAACAGCAGCACCTGACCGAGCGCACCCGCCAGCACCGCAATCGCCGCGATGCCGATGGCATCGGTCGAACGGTTGAGGTAGCTGCCATACGCCGTCGCGGCTCCGGTGCCGCAGGCCCAGCCGACCAGCACCGCGATGCCCGCACCCAGCCAAGGTTCGGCGGTGGCGAGCGCCTGCCAGCCCGCTGGTCCTGAGCTGAGCAGGCCGGTGAGTCCATCTACGGCCCCAGGATGCTGCAGCAGCGATCCACCGACCAGCACCAGCCCAGTGAAGGCGATGGTGGCCATGATCACTCCGGAGCGGGCGATCGCTGGAGCTCCACGCCACAAGCGGAAATGCACAACGCCGAGCACCGCGGCGATGGCCATCAGTTCGCCGCCACTACGCGGTGCGACGGTATCCGCCGCATTCGCTACCCACGGACTGGGTTGATCGGCGATCGCTGCCAACATTCCATCGTAGGCCGCCAGCGCCAGATGCCCCGCGGTCATCACCAGCAGCAACATCGCCAGCAAGGCCGCCCCGGTCGCCAACCAGCCAACTAATTCCCAGTGTTTGCCCGCCTTGCGGCAGCTTTCGCCCAGGCTGTCCTGATAGATCGCACCAGTGCCGAGTTCGAGCACGATGAAGGGGATGGCGAGGACGAACACCGCGATGACCCACGCCACCAGCCCAGGGCCATCCGGTACCAGACCGGCAGGACGACACAGCAGCATGCCGACACCCATGCCAGCGATCGCGACGACGACGCCGGATCGATCAGGCCAACGGGGACGGAACGGCTGCATGCGTGGATGCTAGGGAGGAAATGCCTCTGCGACCAGAGGTCGGCAGCGCCTAGCGTGTACGCTGCACCACCACCGCACGCACACTCAGGCGCGCCTGGGACTCGCGTCCGGGCGGGGGATCAAGCCGCAGCCCGGTGATCAAACCCTGATAGC
>JANPLC010000384.1:0-26371 GCA_031426335.1 Planctomycetota bacterium | reverse complement strand
GCCATCCGCTGCTGTCGTCCGAGAATCTTGCACGGGCCAGACGAGCGCTGAGGGCCACGAAGCCGAGCGCTGATCCAATCGATGCGCTCTACCGTGCCGTTGGGCGTGTGCTGGGGAGATCGGCATGACTGTGGTCGTGATCGGTCCGGCCCTCATAGGCGTCGCATGGCTGCTCAATCTCCCTGAGTGGGAGGAGAACCGTGATCACCGGAGCGACCTCCATGCGTGAGGCAGTCATCGCTCGTCAGAAAAGCGTCTCCCACCGGGGACTCGTCGATCATTCCGGACACGGGTCGCCGGATGATTCCGTGTGCGAACTGCCCGCCGCGATCGGCGGTCGGGATGGGATCGAACGCTACGTGCTGGAGATGCTACCACTACTGGTGGAAATGCTGTGGCTCGAAAGCCATCAGCGGAACCGGGCATGGACGGACAGGCATCTGCGCAATCGGTGGCAGGGCCAACACGACGTGTGCCCAGCGCACCTGATAACAGGCGCACTTCACGCGCTGCAATACCTTGGGTTAGTAGTCCCAGCGCAGCGGCGGAGCTCAGCCCGCGGCGGGGCTGTGCTGCGATACCACTTTACCAGACCCGGTTGGGTTTTGGCTGCGGTCGTGGTCCGGGCGACCGCCAAACCTAGCGGCGATGCTCGTTCACGCCCCCGTGGGGCCTGGTGGTGGGACCGTCTCGACGTCGAACGGCGGCACGAAATCGCGCATTTCTTCTTCATGGTAGCGCCGCGTCTGCGCGTGACGTGCCCGAAGACGGGTAAGCGACTGTATGCGCAGGAAACCCCTCCCGTGTTGTCTCGAAAACCACTCCTGTCCGCGCCCCGAAACCGGCGATCACTACAGCGCCGCACCGTTACCCAGAGGCGTCCACGCCGAGCGGTTGGCCAAAGCAACAGGACAACACCATGACATGGCTGGCGATTCTCCTGGCCGGTGTGTTGGCAGGCGCCGGAGCTGCAGGTGGAGAGTGGTTCCGGCTGCGTCGCCGATGGTATCCCGATATCGCGACGAGCTACGTAACGGCGGTCCTGTGTGCGTGCAGTATTGTCCTGACACAGGCTCTGTTCCTCTGGCTGGCCGATGAGACCGCGGCACTGGAGACCTATCCCTCGTTCTGGCTATCCGTAGTGGTTGCTTTCGTGGTCGGTCCGGTGCTGCACGGGATCACCTGGAATCTGCTCCTGCTGTTGTCGCCGATTGAGAATCATCAAATCGCTTGGATCAAAAAGATAGAGAGTGTGGGTAAGATTGAGGAAGACGATTTCGGAGAAGCCGCGGCGCTCTTTTCAACCTACCGCGCCAGGATCCCGCAATTCAAAGAACATGTGAGAAAAATGCACGAAGAGGTCGTACATGTGATTGGCGACAAAATCATAAGGTCGGGAGAGGTCCCGTTCCCAGCAGACTTTCCCGAGGAGCTAAAGGACAAGATAATGCGTGAGGGATCTCGATTCTTCAAAATCGACATCTACAATCGTTGGCTCGTCGGGATGATGCTTAAGACCGCCTTCAGCAATGAGGTCATCCAACGACTTGGACAGTTGGACTATTGCTTAGGAACAGTCGATTCACCCGATGATTTCTTGGTCATGCCAGATGACCCCGTCTCGGCTGCCGCAATTGGAGCGCCCAAGGGCGGGATTGTCGAGCTGGGTCCAGGGAGCCCATACGCCGAGTTTTGCTTACCGATTACCAAGAAGTCTTGCCTAATCGCACAATGGAGTTCTCTGCCCGGCTCAATCAGACTGGCGCCTGACAAAGTGAAGGAGATTAACCGGCGATCATGTATAATGGCATCACGTTTTGTGTTCTCTCCTGTCGACAGCACAGTGACACGACGGCTCGTCGAGAATGCGCGCGGACAAAATGTAGGTATGAAGCTGAAGAAGATCCCAATTCAAGGCGGCGCCTATTTTCTAAATTACACGGAGCCGATTCGGTCCGGCTTCAAGTTGGTTCCTTGATTTCTATGTAGCGATGGTTTCCCACAAGGATCACGACGCAGATCTGCGCTCAATAGCGTATTTTGCGTTTTCTGTAATCGCTCGTTCAGCTTCGGTAATGGTGCCATATTGGTTCATGAAACGACTCCAATCACCTCGACTAGCGTGTCGCTCATACATGAAGCAAATGACGCATAATACATTAAATCCGCGTGTCTTCAATGCCCATTCAATTGCAACGTCACGAATCTCACCCCAGGTTACTCCAGTTTTAAGATAATCTGGTATATCGTAATGTAGAAAATGCTTATTGTCGCCTGTTACAATGGCGTCTAGCCGTTGGCGAAATCTTTCAGCAGACCAAAAGCTTCTAGGCGGCTCGCTCCCGAGCCGAGGATCAAGCAGTCGCTTTCGCTCTTCGATCCACCCGCGTTCATTCGAATGTTCCCAGAGATCGTGAATGTCGCTCGGCTTCATGTGCGCGAGATAGGGTTCCAACACCTGAATCTGACGCCACTCAGTTGGACCAGGTCGTCCATCATGACGAATACCATAGGTCATCGGAAGGTGATCGAGCATCTTCTCCGGACAGGGAGTTTCGCTCATCGCATTTTTGGCCGCCTCGATCAGCTTTGCAGTCCCTACGTAAAAGGCGACTTGAATCAGTATGGGGCAGAATCTCAGGTGATCCCAATGTCTCAGCACTACCGCCTCGCATTGATCCGCGGGCATGGAACAAAGGATGCGATATACGGCATAAACGGAGTCGGGCGCATCTCCCCATTTAGAAATGTTTGACTTATTGGCGAGTTGCTTGCTGAGTGACTCGAAAAGTTTCTCATCCCAGACCGAGTCGCATAGACCCCACCAGTAATGGTTATGATTATCGGCGAGACGAGAGGCTAGAAGCGGAAGGGCTGCCACATCTCCACGCTTTACTAGCGCAGCAAGAACTTCATCCACAATCACCTCATCATCGATATAATGTTTCATAATTGTAATATCTTCAGAAGTCTTGCGAGCAGACCATAACCGCAGCGAGTAAATTCTGACATACTTATCTTCAGTGGTGTCTTTCCAGAGCGAGGCCAGACGATTGCGGGAACCATCGGACATTCCAAATCCGGGGTTCCTTTCACTGCGACGCGCCCAATCATAAGGAACATTATGGAGCATTGTATAAATGCCTCCCGTAACTAGCTGCCGTCTTTGCATTATGGACATTTCACGCACAATGAATTCTACCGCAAATGGATCATCGACCTCATGAAGCAGGTATGTAATTTCCCATCGCAGGCTCTCGTTTTGTGCCCATTCTATAAGGACCTGAATACCTTCTGTGCGCACGCCGCGAGCAAACGCATGCTCATTTCCGAAAGACGATACCGCTTGACGGGGGGAGGCCATTCCTTTGTCCGCAACCTCCGTGGACATCTCTGACCACTGACGACAGACCGCCCTTAATGGCTGGCGAACATTACCCCCCCCCCACATCGCGCCAGCGCCCATAGGTAGGCTGAAATACGATCAATGCGACTGTTGTCGCTAATCCACGCTGATTCTAATGCTGGGATCAATGTCGGTTCAGCGAAGAATCCGGCCAAATAAATTGCCCCAAGAAGATGCTTGTCAGACACTTTTGGTTGACCAAGTATTCCGGATAGAGCGTCATAATACCCAGTCGAAAATCTTTCCTTCGCGTGGGATATGTAGGCGTCGCGCCACGGTGCCCCATAATTTGGCGGGCAATCGACACAAAGCCAGATTCCGCCTGAAAGTTCACCGTTGCGAAAATCTGCGAGCCATCCTTGTTGAGTTGGCTTCCCAAGAAGTCTCACAAGATGCGGGACCTCAGGGAATGAGCTATCAGAGAGGCAGTTTAGTATTGCTCGCTTCACATGACTATTATCTGGAACTTTTAAGCGGCCATCGCGAAGTCGTCCCGAAACCAGGGACGCTATTCGCGTGCAATCAGTGTCGCCGGAATCAGCGAGTAGCCGGAGAATGTTAAAGGCTGACAATGCGTTGATCTGGAGAATGCGCTCCAATAAAGGTTCATGTCGTCTAATCCACACATACGATTCAGCGACTCTTTCAGAATGATAAGGATCGGCAATGAGCGAGTCATCCAAAGAACCAATGGAGTCATAATGGGCAATCGCATCGGCGATTACCCAGAAACGTATGCGGTCGTGGCGAAACGCATAACTTGGTTTGTCTGCGGATCCGTCGATTCGCATGAGCTTGCCTTCAGTGGACAATATAGAAAGGCATGATCGATCGGTTTCGCTAATGAGACTCTCGGACTCAATGTCGTTAATGTAGAGGTCTCCCCAGCCATTACGCACAGACGAGATGCCAAGTGACCTTAACGAATTTCTAAATTTAAGTTCCGATAAAGTCTTTGTCGACCTTGCTGCCTCAGCGCATGACTCGAATACAAATGCCTGAATTACTCGGTGCGGGTCTGGTCTTGCCTTGATTTGGTGAAGGCCAATCAGTAATGGATCATTCCCGAGTGAGGCGGCGATTTCCTCTGCTTGTAGAACGGTGACCGAATCTCCGGTGCTCATGGCGCGAGCAAGGACGGCCTTGGTGCCTTCGTCGCGTGAATAGGGTCCAATAGCTAAAATATTTGACGTTGGCGAAATTTCTCCGTGTTTCGCCAGAAGGTGAAGTGATCTGGTCCAAAGCGGACAAACAATCTTCCATGTGCACTGCGTTTCATCATTTACAGAGTTAGTCTTGCCGGGAAGTTTGCGACTCCACGCTAGGATCTTTGCAATCAATTGATCAGATGCGCTCGTTGAATTAACGTCTTCGACAAGTAGCAGGAGCGGATTCTTTGGCGTAGCGAGAGCGAGTGCGCTAGGGGATGCCGGAATAATATTTTGGTCTAACTGGGACACGACTTGTCGAATGGCGGCATCTAGAGTCATTGATGTGTAAACGATTGATTGCGGGATAAAGAGAGCACGACCCCCACTGTCGATATGGCGTTCAAACAGGCGTCGGCATGCAACGGTCTTCCCCATCCCAGAATCGCCTACTAAAAAGGTTACCCCCAGGGGGATATTCATTAACTGATTGTCAATGTCGCGATCAACGGACTCCGCTGAACGGTCGTATCTTCGGTACTCCTCGAAGGACTTCCTTGACAAAGTTGCGAGATGATGCTGCGACAAGTGTTCCTGATGTATTCCTAGAAAGCTCGCTCGTATCCATTGCCCTTGGGGATCATCAAGCGAGTGGGCCAGCCGCGATCCGGACCATATGTCTAGTGTTATATCAAGTCTTTTCGCTAAGGCCGTTGCTGCGACAATTACATCAGAATCTGGGTCTTGGTTGGTCGTCAGAATTAGAGTCACCTTTACATCGCCAAGCTGACTCTTCCATTTTTGAACTTGCGTCCATGTCTTGATGATATCTCCGGGCGCTTGGTTTTTATTGAGGTCTGCATCAGCCGTCCCTGGATTAGCGGGATCGTACAGCCATTTACGCTTCAGTCCGATACGAGCGGTTGTCGTATGATGTACTGCAATGATATGAGTATTTCCGGACTCCTGAATGATGGTCAGCCCATCGACCGGACCCTTGATCGTTTTCCCGCTACTATTGACCCCAGTCTGGACTAAGGGTCTATAGTTATCAGATGACTCACGTAGAATGGCGGTTGCTAGTCGTTCAAATTTCCCCTCGTCGGTGACTTCCGATAACTCAAGTGCGGTCCTTGATGTGTCCACGGAAACTCCCCCGACAGCCTTCGCTGATATTGGTCACCGCGACTGAGCTGCGGCCATTGTGAGTGGCAATGGTAGGTAGTTCAATCTGTCGTTTTGGTGTCTGCCATGCTCTGCTGATTAGAGTCTAGAAAACTTCGACCCAGAGGAAACGGAGTGATCGTGGGAATGTCAGAAGTTTTTTCGACTTCCAGGAGGCGGGCAATCCAGACGGGCAGGTCCCGCTCGTGCGTGGCGAATCCCAACTCGTAGAGTGTCTGTTCGATGCGGGCGCATTCAGTAGCCAGGGTCCTCCCACGTGACAGGTAGAGTTCTGTCTTCGTTACGCACTCTTGTTCTAGTTGGCGGAGTGCATTGGACCCAGGGCGCATGCGGCGCCTGCCCTCCAGAGCCCGTCGTCCAACACTCTGTGCTTCCAGGCATAGCGCCTGGGTCTCAGTTTCTGCCGCCGAGAGTGCTTCTGTGAGTAGGTGGTTGGCAGCTTGCGGGCGTTCATCTGCGAGAAACCGTTGGCGCTTGATCTTAAGTCCCCCGCCTTCGTTGTTTGGTGTGACCCTGGTGACCACGAAGCCCACGTTTGTGGTAGATAGACGCAGTCGAACATTACCGACTGTTAGGTCGACTAGGTAGGTCCAGGGCATTGGGAAATTGTAGTGGTATGGTCTGATTATCCAGCAACGGTCATCACGAGAGGGTGCCAGGAGAAATGCGATCGGTCCGGACAATCAGCAACGGCCTAATTTCAGAACAGACCTTAGGTAAGGAGATAAAGCGTGAATGATTCAATCCAATACCTCGGGGTGAACGGCATATCGTCTTCATGCCTAGAAGGGATTCGCCGTCTCATTCAATGGGGCGATCGCATTGTTTCTGCCAAATTGGTCACGTGCGGTCATCGCCATGGATTTCTGTTGACCATCAATCACAGAGATCTCGTCGTGATCAGGTCTGGATTCGCCTCTGGATACCCAGGCGAAGGACCGACCGGGCTGGCGCACGCCCTACGCCTGTTTGAAATCCATGGGGTTGAGGTGGACGAAGTGGAAGTCGATTCCGGTTGCATGGAGCGGTTCAATGGCGCCGCACTGACTGACCAGGATGTGACCCACATTGAATCCGGAAATCCAGTCCGTCCCATGCGGATCTACGACTACATGGCTGATCGTGGTTTCGAGGAGGCTGATCCCAAACGGATGTATGACAGATTTCCGCCCGTCATTCCGTATTTAATTATCGATCGACGGCTGTGCGATCTCGCCATCACCTTTCATCGAGATCCCGACGCCGCGCTCCTGACGGCCTTCAGGAGACTCGAAGACACCGTTCGAGTGCGGTCTGGGCTAGATGAACACGGCGGCAAGTTGTTCTCGCGTGCCTTTGGCGGACCTGGAGCGCCCCTCAAATGGAATGGCTTAGGGCATGAAAATGAGACCATCGCTCGTGTGAACCTCTTCGTCGGTGTGTATGGGGCGTTTCGGAATCCACGTGCGCACTCTGCGGGGGATAGGGAGGCCGATCCTGGGGATCTGCTGGGGCAATTTCTGTTGGCGAATCAACTTTTCCTCCTGGAGGCAGAGGCCGTGAGTGCACCGCCCCTCAGTCCGAGCGCACAACCACAAGCTGGGCCAAGTACAGCCCCTGTCCCCTAGGAAGTTGCCGACACGTATCGGATGGGTGAATTGTCATTGATGAAGCATGAGAAGGGTGGGGCAATCAATCGCGGTGCCGTGAGATAGGTCTGCCATCGACGTCGGCGACAGATCCGGTGCTGATTTCCACTCCCGGACCAGCAGTAGTGGGCTTCCGGGGTGTACTCGCACCGGTCGGTACGTGGTCACCTCAAACGGGATTCGCGGTATTCGGCGGCATTCCTGGGATATGCGAAGACACGATGTGATTGACACGATGTCATTGACGCCCAGGCCGGCACCGACTCCTGGGTGCAAACAGGCAGCTGCCGGCCTCCAGGATCGAGGTTCAGGCCAAAGGCATACCGGGTCAGGGTTCACAGCACGGCTCCCAGCGCCGAGGAGTAGGGCCGACCACTACCGGTCGGTGCCTGTCGGCTGGATTGTCGAGTTCAGAGGATTTCCGCGATATAATGGCACGATGACCTTGGTGAGCGATCTCCATGCGAGATGGCTACAGCACCGGCGATTGTTGATCGACGATTCGTTCGTAAAAACAGCCTTTGATTTTATTTTGATTGGCCACGCAGATTTGCATGTGGTCAAAATCACAAAGCATTGCGGATTCGTAGATTTTGCTGCCCTGACCGAAAGGGCCGACTACAGTGTCGAACGACTTGCTATAGCGTTCCTCGGCTCGTTTATGAGCTGCCTGAATGACAGCACAGTCGAGATAACGTTCGTTGTATTCACCATTGGTTGCCGGACGGCCACCAGTCACCTTCAGCCGGCCCAACCGCCACTCCAATGCCAAGCGGGCAACAAACCAGGGCCGGTGTTGGAACTGGCACGTCTACTGCGTCCCCAAGCCCGGCATCGCCATCGACGTCATCGACGGGCCCAATCGCTGTCCCCGTTGACGACCCGCGATCGGTCATGCGCAAGTTGCGGGCTTTTCAGCCCTCCGGGCAAGGTCGTGACAAGATCGCCACCCTCCTGAGGGAAATACGTAAACTGAAGTTGGTCGACCATCCGCACGCATTTTGCTTTATTCTGCGGAGCCTCTTCGAGCTTTCAGCCAAGGCATACTGCGCCGATCATCAAGCAAACGGCGGCCCCTCCGCAACTGATCCGAGCCACAACAATCAGGACAAGAAGCTGATCGACGTGCTTCGTGAGGTGGCCAATCACATGATCGTCGGTCATCCGCCTGGTCGCCCGAATCAAGCCATCCAGCGTGACTTGCACGGACCATTGACTGAGTTGGCTAATCATGCGGGCCTCCTATCGGTCACCTCGATGAACCAACTCATCCACAATCCGCAGTTCACGGTCGACGCCCAACATGTTGCCAGAGTCTTCAACCAAGTCTTTCCGCTCCTGCAGCGCATGAATCCATAGTCTCAGGGTCCGACCACCCGACCACCCCGTCGCTCTCTACGCCCGCACGAGCGATCGCAGTTCCGGAATTGCCGCCTGCGTCTCCCACACCCCAAATCCTGGCCGACCACCGACCACTTGCACTCACTGAACTGATGGCAGGTTAACCCGAGCACGAGGCCGAGAACCCGTGTGATCTCGTCAGCCATCACCTCGTCAGGCAGGTACACGAGTTGCTGCATCAGTGTCCTGAGTGCCGCCACCAGACGTGGCGGTCGGGCGCTCGCTGTCAGCGGCAGGTCACTGCTTCACCGGATCTAAAGTGTGACCGGTAGCATCCAGGAAGTAATCTCGAATGGTGTCGTTGATGGGGAGTTGCTTTGCGCGGAATGCGAGGTGCGGCTTGGAGCGCTCAAAGAAGGCCAAGCTGATTGCCGTACCAGCATGCCGAGCTCGATAGGCTATCCCTGCGACGTCTGGCCACGCCGTGGCAATGGCTTCAGACCAAGACATGGTCGTCTGGTAGGGAGTCCAGTTCGGCTTTCCGTTATTGGGATCGACTTCGAAACTGATGGCAGCGGAGAGCCCAAACCGCGTGTGGTCTTCGGCAAAATCGATGAAATGCAGCGTCTTCAACACCGTGATCTCTGCCAACCAATAGGCATCAAAGCGCGATTGCGGTACAAACATATCCGCATTCCCGGTATCCAACTGATTGTGCAGGATGGTTTCCGCCATAGCGCCGCGCTGCGAAAATGACGCATACATGACACCATAGCGCATCTGCGGATCGTCGAACCGATTGCAGGCTTTCTTGCCGAAATTTAGCGGATCTGGATGCCCGGTTCCGTTGCATCGCCAGAAGGTTTCCCCGGCTGGCAGTTCCAATAGTTTGGAACGTACCTGCTTGAGCCTGGCCACCGGTGGCGGAGGAGGAATCATCGACTGCGTTCCGCGAGCGATTCAGCCGCCCCGAGGACAGCCCTGACCTGGTTGTCGCGTAGGATCTTGAGCGGAGATT
Source organism: Planctomycetota bacterium (assembly GCA_031426335.1). Taxonomy (GTDB): domain Bacteria; phylum Planctomycetota; class UBA11346; order UBA11346; family UBA11346; genus BOG-1363. The sequence continues at coordinate 16,645 of JANPLC010000384.1, read as the reverse complement.
CGCCGCCCAGTTGCGCATTTGGATTCACGAACCACCGAATGAGATCCCGATCGCTGCGACCGGATTCACGCAGCAGCACCAATATTTCAGTCAGGCTCGGCAGGAGGCGGCCGTCATGTACCTGCCACCTGGGGTACAATAATTTCCCAGTCTCGAGAATGACTGCGAGCAATTTCCCTTCTTGCTTCCATTTGTGTATGGTGGCAAGGGCAGTGTGGAGCAACGTCGCCAATTCCTTCGCCGGAACGCAATCGCTCATGAGCGAATCGCTCGTAGGTAAATCGCTCGTCCGTGGTGCATCGGCCTCAGAAAAACCTTTTATGGTGCTCTTCAGCACCGCCTCCGATGCGACTTCGTCGACTATGACAGAGGCCATTGCGGTTGAAACTCCACGCGCTGCCAGCGAACGCTCCACATATTCCTCTATCAATTGAGTTTGTAATCTCAGGAGTTCGCCTTTCATGGTCATCTTGATGGCGCGCTCCTGTCGCGGTGATAATTTGGGAACAGCAACCCCTGCCGCGGTGAATGCATCCAACGCAACCTTGTAAAAACCCGTTTCGAGGTGTCCTGGCATAAGTCCTCCGTTGCCATCCATTACATCTATATCATCTATTTCGTCAATATACGATGGGGCATGTCGCGCGCGACGTGGAAGCATCCGCCTGCTCCGAGCCTTTATATCAACAGTCCATTTTATCATCACATGCAATCTCTAAGTCCTTAAGGCGTTAAGCGCTTAGGTCGATCTCTCATTAGGCGTAACCAATTGCACGAAAAGGACCTTGACTTTATGGGTTCGTTATGACACTGATGCTTATGCGCATCGTCGCCCAAGCCACCTGCGCCTTCTGCAGTCGGTCGATGCCGCTGCGCCCGAACCGCGTCTCACCCTACTGCCGCAGCTGCCAAGCGCAGCGCAAGAAGCTCGCGCGCCGCAAGCTCTATCAGGAGCGTGGTCGCACGACGGCGGTGATGGGGAGGTACCTGCTGAGCGTCAGTTCACGCCGCTAGCAGATCCTCGAGTGCCGCCAGCGCCTTCGAACGCGCCACGGTTTTTTCATTCGATCCGCGGCTGAGCAGTCGACGACCCGTACGACCGATTCGCTCGAAGCTCCAATCGGCGCGCGTCGGCGAACGCGGCGTGAAGGATGCCGTGGACCGCATGCCGTCACGCTCCAAGGTCCACTGCACGGCCGTTCCCTCAGCGGTGTCGGTGAGTTGGCATTTCCACGCGGGTGTGGTCGGCAACGCGCCAAGCGCACTGAAGAGATCGCCAGCGCCCTGGTAGCGCCTGCCCGACACCGGATCGAGACATTTGCGCACGAATCGCCGCCAGGGCTTGGGAATGTGTGGCAGCCAACTCAGGTAGTCGCGCAGGCGGCCCTCATGCAGCACGTCGTCCGTCGGCCGCTGGTACCACCCGGCCCCGTGGAGCAGCCGGTAGATGGTCATGCCGAACGCCCACACGTCGGTCTTCACCGACGACATGCCATCCTTCCCTAGGGTAGGGAAGACCTCGGGGGCCAGGTGATCGGTGTAGCCTTGTGCCGACGCGTAGCCGACCTGCATGTCATTGGTGACAAGTCCGAAATCGGCGATCAGGGCAATGTGGTCGTGGAAGAGGATGTTCCCTGGCTTAATGTCACGGTGCAGCATCTCCTTGCCATGGATCTCCACCAATCCGTTCGCGATATCCAAGCCGATGCGCTGCACCTCGGCGACCGATTGCGGCCCACGACGGTAGAAAAAATCGGCCGAGCCGCCGTTGCAGTAGCGCAGGACCAAGATCGGGATCTGCGCGTTGGCCGCACAGGGGGCAGGAGCGGTCGAGCCGCCGAAGTGGGCGTGGCAGGCATTGGCATGCGCCTCATCGATGATCGACACGTGATGCACGCGCACGACGTTGCGGTGGTCGATTCTCGCCAGCAGATTGCCCTCCTGGATAAGGTCCGATTTCCGCTGTTCCCACTCGACCTCCCCCTCGTTCGGTTGGCGCACCAGTACCTTCACTGCAACGACGCCCAGCGCCTGGTCATGAGCCTCGTAAACGCGACCCCAGTGGCCTTCACCGAGGAACTTGGTGATGGTGATGGTCTCGGTCAGTTTCACGGGCGCACCGCGTAGAGGATGAGCATCGCCACTTCACGGAACGCCTTGGGCACCTGCGCGCCCACGGTCTTCCGCGCCCAGAAGCTGTCGTCTTTGACGTACTCGCCGACCTTCCGTTCGCCGAAGGTCCGAGAGATGGTGCCGCCCGAGATGCACAGACAGGGAATGCCCGCCGCGCCGAAGGCGGCTTTGACGACCCCACGGATCTCAGCGGAGTACAACATGGCCAACGAGGAGGACTGGCTCACCGCCGAATCCTTCATGATCGCCTGCGCCGGTTTGAACCTCCCAACTTCCGCCTGAACGAGCGTAAGAAAGTGCGCGTAGTTGCGCGCCTGTTCGCCCGTCTCGGGAACATCCCAGGTCCCGCAGGCTGACACGACGATGCGGTCACCGGCAGCATCATGGTCGGCAAGCACATACCGTGCAGCTTTGCCGCTTACCAGAACGCCAGCGTACTGTGCCCCCATGTGCGTCTCCTCGTTCCTATCTTACTGACGGCAGGATGCGGCAACAACCAGGAAGCGACGCAAGAGCAAACGTTGGAACGTACGCATCACCGTTGCTGCATGCACGAGTAGGTGACGCGTGGCAGCCGATCCGTCCTTGGGCGACCCTGCTCAACCAATGACCAATCGACGGTGATTAACCAATAGTCACGGCTTCCATGCAGCCATTCGGACTAGCAGTTCCAGTTCATTGGCCAAAGGGTGGCGCTGACGATGATGCCTTCAACGCACATCGGTTTTCGCCATGATTCCGCGACACATCCTTCCCTATACATTGAGAGCATCAAGGAGATCCTATGTCCTACCACCTGAGCCCTTCCCTTCTCGGCTGTGGGGTTGCAGTCCTGCATCGCCAAGCGAACCGGGAGTTGTTGAGAGTCTACCGATACGCAAAACGACGCACCCTTCTCATGGTGCTCATCTCGGTAGTCAGTTTTGGGGTGCTGTTGATTGATCATAGTAATCTGTGGGCTGGCGCCGCCGCGATGTCCGCTCCAACAGCAAACGTTTTATCTATGACTGGGTCAGTGTTCTTCTTTGCGGCGGTCGGATGCCTCCTCGGCTTCGCTGCGCAAGTACTCTTCTGCGCCTTCATGCGTGTAACCTGTATGACCACCGTTTTTCCGCGTACGGCAATTGTCATGGGCAGCATTATTGGTTACGCGGCTCTCCTGACCGGAGTTTACTTTCTCTTCAACTATCTGAAGCCACATGTGACAAGCGATGTCCTGGCGTCGGCCCTAGCCGGCATGGTGATGGCTGGACACGCCACACTAATCGCATGGGCCCTAGCCGTCACAGTGTCGTCTGCTGCTGATGCGCGCGAAGTGTGGCGGCACTTCGCCCGGTCCCCGACACGTTCTGCGCTCCTAGCACCTCGTCGGGACGCACTCGAAGCCGCCATTCGATTGTCGCGCACGACTACAGTCGTCATGGCGGTGATAGCCGTTCAGGCAATCGCCCACCAGCAAGGACTATCCGAAGTTGCACGCTTCTTGGCGCTCGTTTTTTCGCTCTCGGTATGCCGCGTGTGCGGCTACGGATCCGAAGCCGACGCGGTCTGGCATTACATCATCGACCTCCTACGCGACACAAGGAGCGCTACCTCTCTTTATGGGAGGATGCGCAAGAACCTGTCTGAAGCGAATGACGATGAAAAAGAGCAAAGTAACCCAGGTGGAGGCGAATCGTCGTCTCCACATATGAAGGATTTCGAGGCGTGAATTTCTGAGTTTCGGCGAAGCCAGCCCCGGCCGACATTCCAGCCGGGGCTGCCTCGCTCACCCTAATGTGATGGTCATAAAACACCGGCCTACCCGCTCGCGGAGTTGTCTGACGAGATCTCGTTACTAAGCTCGTCGCTGTCAGTGCGAGAGCGTGGATCTTGTCCCCGAGGACGGAGCGATGTCCTCGATCCGAGCCCTCCGGTGTTCAGACCGGAGGGCTCGTTTGTTTTGAATCAGCAAATCGAATGCCGGCCACCACGCCTTGCCGGCATGCCCACCTCCTAATCCCTGCCAGGACGGCTGTCAAGCATCCGCCTAGTAACTGATTATTTTCCGCCATCGTTTTGGTCGATAATAGCCATTGTTGCGATAGTGATGTATTCTCGCGATTCGTTCGAGACGAATTAAAACTGAGTAACTCGGCGAGTTCTGGGATCCGCTGCAACTCTGCGATTTGCGACAACCTGCGCTCATTCCGCTGAATCGCACCAAAGTCAATTTAACCGAATGAGTATGCATTGGACATAACGCGATGATTGAGGGCAACTCATCCATCATCGACAACCATCACACGCATCGCTGTCGCCGCTCACAATGCTGATTTCGGAAGGTCGTTCGTCTGCTGGTCACGTATCGCCAACGAACGCTTGGTTTTCTCGGATCGCTTAGCTCGCGGTTTCGCGAGCGGTGGTTGCGGCGACGGAAATGCCTGACTTGCAATCTTCGAGGAAAGCTTCACCAACTCAGGAAGACGACCTTGTGATCGAAATCGCGGAGCATGCACAGGAAGTGTTCCGACGAGACAGCGATGCATGAGATCCCCGAAATGGCCTGCCAATTCCATGCCGACGGCGGCCTTTGCCTCTTTCTGCGCCATCTCCAGTCCCATCAACACATCACGAACCTCATCGAACGTCAGGGTTAGAATAAAGGACGTCGCTTTCTTGCGATCTTCTCGCTCACGACGAATGCGCAAAAGAAGCGGCATATAGTCTGGCATGAGTGGCAGGATTTGAAGCCAGTATTGTAGGATCAGACTGGCTCTGCGATGTCGTAGACCACGCTCAGCGTCGTCAGACACTGCTCCGGGCTTCTCTGCCTCACCTTGAACATAGCGCTCGATGACCGCCGAGCGCTTACCAATGGCGCACATCACCAAGTCGATCCAAGGTTCGATCTCCTTTCCATCCAAAGACGGCAGCGAAAAACCATGCAACAGGCCCTGATCGTCATCCGCAAACTCATCGCGACCACCATGGAAGATCTGATAAATCGCCTGGGCCTGCGCTACATACGGAACCATAAATGAGGGCTGGATCCGCGTTACTTCACGATCTGGGCCCATGCTGAACTTGCGACCATCCAAAAGCCATTGATATGATACGTCAAACAACTTTGCTGCCTGCTGGAGATGGTCAGTGTTGATGTGAGTAAACTGATGCTTCGGCTTGGTGGCTGCCGGGAAACTCCGACTCATGAATGAGGACAATGCACCTGGGTTAGCGCCAATGGCTTTCGCGATCGCAGAGTTGGAGGAGTTTCCTTGATACGAGCCACTGTTCCAGGCAGCCTTCAATCGCAGATGTATGCGGTACCCTGAGCCAGCACTGGTCTCTCCGAAATCTCGCTCGACGACGGACAGGTCGATATGGCGCGCAGGATCGGAGCTATACACAATCTGGTCGCAGGCGATTTCCTGAAGAACCGGGTCTACCCACTGGGGGAAAGCTGAGATTTCGGCTCCCTGAAGCTCCTGAAACTTCGTGATACGTTTCGAAAGCCTCGTAACTTTGCCGTACATGTCGTCTCCTCCTCGCTATTGTATCGCTGTTTTTTCCGATCAACGTCCTTTACTTCGCGAGCTAAATTGGCTGTGCATTCACTGTGCATGTCAGGGCTCAGAACGCTGGCGTATTCGCTCGCCATCGCTCGCCTCCCAGATGCTGCAACGTGCTTTCATCTCGGAAGTTGAGCAGTCATTTTCGTTTAGGTAAAGCATCGTTCTTGCAAGATCTTGAGCAGATCCCTGGCTCGTTCGATTCCCAGCGCGGGCGAACCGATTCCCGTGATGGGAGATCCGGGTGCTTGCGGAATTTTTTCTACAGCCATTCGTCGCCATTGGTTCGGGAAGCCGAAGACAGCGTGACCACGGAACAAACGTGGGAGCAGTTCGATTAACACGGTCGCCTGGTCACGTAGCGTCATGTAATTTTGCACGATAGATTCATCTCGATTCAACCCGTAACGGTTTCCGTGATCTTCAAAATAGCGGTCGAGGGCAAAGAGGGCGCGGTCAATATCCAGGATGAGTGATCTCTGTTCCTTCTTGATAGCAACTTCGTGAACGAAACGTCGGGTCCGATACCATGAGTAGCCGCCAATAAGGAGGTTCATGATGGTGGTTCCAACGGTGGTTGGATTGGCCTGGGCCCAGTCAACTAGCGCCGTGATGGTGGCGGTGATGTCCATGCGGATCTCCTAAATCGTTCCTCGGGAGGTCATTTCGCCTCTTCTCCCACGCGAGAACCAGGGGCCGCAGGCTCTCAGGAATGGCCACCCGCGTGTCGCCGCTCACCAACTCCTTTTGTTCCTCGCCAGCCACTGTCCACTTCCGCCCGCTGAAGTCGCCGTAGGTGAACCCAAGTACCGGCCCGAGCACGCGGGCAATATCGTCCGCCGTCACCTCGTCAGCCAGGCGCTGGACGCGCTTCAGCAGGCCCGCGACCGCAGTCACTAGGCGAGGCGGGCGGGTCAGCCGCCGTTTCGCCGGCACAGCCGTGATCGGATGCCCCTGCGCCCGCAGGAAGGTCACAAACCTGAACAGGTTCGCCCGGCGGCTGCGGTGGCGCCGGAGGTAGGCGGCGACGTGTGCGTCGCCGTAGGTGCCGGCGACGGGCGCACCGTGGAAGCGCAGGAATCCGTCCGCCGCCCGCAGGTACTGCCGCTGGGTGCGCACCGGAAGGGACGACGCGCCCAGAGAAACTAAGTACGCTGCCAGCAGGCCCTCACCCGGCCTGCCGCGAGCGGCGGCCATCATCCCCGCGATGCGGCCGCGCTCGACACACCCTTTCTTGTCAGCCTCCGGCAGCACGATGCCGCACGCCTCCCTCAGGAAGTGGACGGCGGTCAGGTGCCGGCGCAGGACCTTCACCGGAAAAGCTCCCAGAAGCACCGCTGGCGTCACGGCAGCAAGGCCATCACCAAGCGTCTCCAACCGCTGGAAGAACGGCAGGTGGCGCGGGTACCGGCGGACAGCTGCCACCGACACGCGGCTCGTCCCATACCATTCAGTAAACCGCCTGAGCAATTCTCGCCCCCATGCTGTCGTCAGCTTCGGCTCGATAGACTCCTGGAGAAGTGCCAAGCGACTGCGACCGAGACAGTCCGGACAGCGACCGGCACCATCGCCCGCGATAGCGGCACCGCACTGCGGACAGGCATGGCTCACCGTTTGCCCAGGCAAACACGACGGGCATAGGGGACGCCCGTCCTGCTCGCCAGCGACCCGGCGATACCGCCCACACCGCCCACACGTTTTGTGGTTCACCCGCTGCTGGCACCGCTCACAGATGGGCATGTGCACGCCGTACTTCGGAAGGGTCGACAGGCGTCGTGAGGTACGGCCACACTGTGTGCAGGTGCCTTCCGCGTGGTAGTAGGACGCGCACGATGGGCAAACCGGCTTACCACCGATCATCTTGCCGGCGCTGGGCGCTGGCCGGCCGCACCGCAGGCAGGTCCGGCGCGCTCGAGAGCAGGTGGGGCAGCCGATGTCGTCGTCGCCGTCCCGATGACGGCGGTACTTGGTCGCGCAGGCAGCACAGGTGACGCGCGTGAACTCGCGTTTGTAGCAAGCAGGACAGAACTCGAGCGAACGGCCATGACGCACGAGAACCCGCTGCGCCTTGCGGACGATGGTCCGTGCACACATCGAGCCATCGCAATACCGGTGCCCCTTGCTGTCGGTGCTCATGCGAGCGCCGCCTCCACGATCAACCGCGCGCGCGTAGATCGCCATCCCGGCTGTTTGTAACGGTGCACCTGACGGAGCGATTTGCGAAGGGCACGTGCAACGCCTCCGCGGTCATGGACAATGCCAGTTGGCAGCAGGTGCACGGACGCTGCCAACCAAGATGGTTGCGGCCACGCGACCAGGGAGCGTTGAGTTAGGTGATGCTCGGCTGCTGTCGCGACGAACTGGTTCGGCCAATCGGCCAGGAGCGCGGAAAGGCCAAGCATGCGCTCCTGGCGCTCTGCTACGCGCTCGAATTCCCACCGCTCTACCCGCTGACGGCCGAGGCGCCGTTTGCGGGCCAGCAGCGTCATCCACGACAGCAAGGTGCTGCAGCCGGTGAGCAATTCGTTCCAGGACACCCGCTGGCCAGCCAGGAGCAGCGATCCCTTGCTCGCAGGACGGGCAGGCATCCCGTAGTCGCAGGTGGTGCTGCGGGCAGACCGTGAGGAACGCGTACCGCCACGCCCGGCGGAAGGCCGGGGTCTCCGCCAAGCACCGCGGGCAATACTGGAGGCCAAAACGGTGCCGGACCCGGTGGTAGATTCCGACGGGGGTGATGCCTGGGGTGAACGTCAGGCCGGCTCGTGGTTGTTCTCGCGCCGTGGGATCCACCAGGAGGCCGCGTTCGAGCATCTCTGGGGCGGTCTCAAGTGCCTCAGCTAATCGCGCGAGCAGTGTCTGGGTTGCAGTTCGGTCGACATCGCGGTTCCAGACCTGCTGATGCCCGGTCAACCGATAGAGTAGGTGGCTGGCGCCAAGGCGGTGTTCCTGCGCCGTGCGTGACAAGACGCTGGTGAGCAGTTCATCTGGATAGGCCGACGCACAGCGCATGCATCACCGGACGCCGACCGCGGCATCACGCCGCTCACGCTTCTCTTTCGCCGTGGTCTTCTCGATTAGATCGAGCGTGATGCATTCCTGGCCGGTGACGATGGCCGCACGCGTGGCATCCCGCAGAAGCTTCACTGTGAACCCGATCTCCGAGCCGCAGAACTGGAATATCTGCATGGCGAAGGTCTTCGCGCTCAGCTTCGATGGCTTGCGCAGTGGAAGGAGTCGCTCGTAGACGGCCAGAAAGCGCCGATAAGTCTCGTCGTCCGTCCACGGCTCGAGCTCAACGAAATCGAAGCGCGACTCAGTCTGAAACTCGGTGCCAAGAAGCGACCTGCTCTTCGATCCGATACCGGCGGCGATCAGGGAAAGCTTAAGTTCGTTGCTGAGCTCCTTGAACGACGCGAGAATGCTGCTCGCCGCACCGCGCGCCTCGCTGATATTGTGGAACTCGTCGATGATGATCGCACGCGTCTCGCACAATCGCAGGTGGTTCATGGCTCGCGAGAAGAGGACGTCGGCACTATCACGCTCGGAATGTGACACGGCGAGCGCGGTCAGCAGGGCCGACCAGACACGACGCGGCTTCCCTGACCCAGGAATCTCCATGCGCACCACCGGCCTCATGGCCACGCCGCGGTCCGACACGGTGACTCGGTAGCGGCGTAGGAATTCTTGGAGGATGGTCGACTTGCCGTTCGCGGGGTTGCCGGTGATGAGCAGGCTCTGCGGACGGATGGTACGCGGACAGGTCACCAGCTCCTGCATCTGCGCAAGCAGCCGTTCGGCACACGGGTATGAGATCCACCGATCGTTGCCACTGAAGGCGATCCGTTCGGCGTCAGGGAGGTCAGCAACGCGTGCGACCTCCGGAGCTAGGTGCGGGTAATCCGTCACAAGCGGTACTCGGACGGGGCGATATCGATGATGGGTTCCTCATCGGCGCTCGGCGTCGTGGCCGCAGGTGCTGACGTCGCTGCAACTGCGGCACGAGAAGCTGGTCGCAGCTTGGTCGGCTTCTCCGCATCGCGCGCTCGGCGCTCACGAGTGCGGCGGGCTTCCTTGGTAGCGTTCTCTGCCTTCTCGATCTCTGACATCTTGGCGTTGTGATCACGGACGATGAGTCCCTCGCTGATCTTGTCGTGTCCCTTGGCGGCCAAACGCTTCTGGGCGGCCTGGAATTCGGCCAAGGAGATATTCGGGCGCGATGGATCCTTCGGAGTCAGCTTGATCCACTCCTTCGTCGATGGATGGAGAAACCAACAGTTGTTAAGGTTTCGGGGATCCCGGCAAATGCGGAACTTACGTTTCTTTCGAGAATCCGGTCCGTGGATGAATGGGGCCAAGACCGCGTCGGTATATTCGAAGTGGTCGATGCGCACCCCATACGTCTGAATGGTGCGCTCCTCGCTGGGGAGGAAGTCTAGGAACACCTGCTGTGGATCTTTGGGAGCAGGACGCAATCCGATCCCCGGGGTAGTCTCGTCGCCGAAAATGCCTTTCTGCCATTTCTGGAGTGGCGAGATGCCGAGACTGGAATGCGGTTCCTGGTGGTAGGTGTTGACGATGAACCCTGCCAATCGGCGCTCGAGTTCCGTCAATGTCAGCCGTGCTTTCTCCACTGAGTCGTACCCTTTGCGCTCCTGCGGATTGGAGAATGTGGCACCCGGGAGTTCCCTGATGTGACCATTGATCGTCTGGAGCATGCGCTCGATGTGGCCGCCATAGTGCTTCTTTCCAATGGGCCGTGATTGCAAATCGATATTGTACTCCACCGCCGAGCGCTGCAGCGCAGAGCCCTTGAACTCTACGCCGTTGTCCGCGTGGACGATGCCCATGGTTCCCCACACCGGCCAATCGCCCTCTACCCCCAATTTGGCAAGGTAGTCGCGCTTCTGGCAAATGGCCTGCGACAAACACATGCCAACTGAGATCGAGGACGGGGCGTCAAAAGATAAGTAAAAACCAACCACCATGCGCGAGTACAGGTCCATGGCCACGGTGAGCCAAGGCCGGCTCAGTGGCAGGCGATGCTGCTCATCGACAACGATGATATCGGCCGGTGTGTGATCGATCTGCACGATGTCGAGCGGCGCCTTGGCGTCGTCATAGGAGCGCTCGATGAGCGTGTACCGATCACGAGCACGGTCGAGGTGACCACGCCTCATCAAAACCTCCTGGACTGGGAGCTGGTGGACGCGACGGCGAACCGTCATGTGGCACGGAGGTTCGATCTGGGCGAGACGGCAATTTCTGATGACCTCATCAACAATACGACTCAGGCACAGACGCTGCTTGGTCAGGTAGAACTCGTCGATGGCCTTGGCGAGGATTTTCTCCTGCTCCTCGCTCAGACGCCTGCTTCCTATCCGTGGCCCGCGTCGATTCGGGATGAGAGACGTCACTCGTCCGGTCGACCGATAGAGCCGCAGCCAGCGGTAGATGGTCGAGAAGTCCTTACCGATTCTCATAGCGACCGCGTCCACTCCCCGGCGCCCTGGAAAGCCAGAGGCGAGGAGCGGTTCAATGATGGAGAACCTTTCTCGAGCTAGCGTAAATTCCGCATCGGAGTAGTCTCGCAAGTCGCGATGCCGTTTGCCCGAGCCTAATTCCTTCGTGGCCTCCTCCGGCATCACCTCATCAGCAGCCACCAGCTGCATTTCACCCGTGGAGGGGTGCTTGAGCAACAGCTTGTTGCTGCCTGCATGCCGCGTGAGGTCATAGAGCTGGTTCTTCCAGCGCACCCGCGCACCGACATCAAGTGTGAAGAAGCGGTCGCTCATGGTGCTTCGACCCGTAACTCGGCACTATCAGTCAGTGCTTGGTCAAGGTCGACCCAGAGGCGAGCGGTGGCAACTAGGTGCCAGATGGCTGCCCGGGTGATGGCACGTTGTTCCCTGGATATTCCGCTAGCGGTTATGACGGTTCCGATGGTCGTCTTCTTGGCATCACGCACAGAATCGATGAGAGGCAGAAGACCCGGCTCATCATGCTCGTCCATCCGGTAGCGCCGTAGTTTGAGCACGTTCTCCAAGCGCGGATGAGGCAAGTCGAGCTCGGTGACCACGCGAAACTCCCAGCCCTGAGCGCGGCAGTGCTGCTCGCACGTGGCGAAGCGTTCACGAAACTCCTCTGCTTTCTTAGCAAGCTCTGCCGCCTCCTTGACCTCGTAAATGATGGTCTGCGATGGAACGCCAGGGCGAACGAAGGTGGCAGTGATGTCCGGCGTATAATGAGTGCGCCTTCCAGCCGCTGTTCGGTAATAGATCGTGAAGGGCTCGTATCGTACATTCGTCGCCGCCGGCTCCGAGTCGATGAACAGGAGCCACTTCCGCTCCAGAGCCGAGGCATGGGCAGCGGACGTACCATCGCATAGCGCGACCCGTCCGATGGTACCCCACGAGCTGGTCTTGAATGATTTTTTGCGCTTTGGCCGCGGGCCCACCACGACAGATGTTTCATCGGAAGCTGGTGGCGGATCGGAGCGCGGGGAGCGAGGTTTTGCCATGAGACGAGTCCCGCGTGCGACGCTACCGCAACATCTCCCAAGGCAATAGTGGTAGATTTGCCATGCGTAGAAGCACGAGAGGCATGCAAACAGTCCCTGCCGATCCGATCGACAATTTCAAAATCACTCGCTGTGAAGAGCGATCCGGCGCAGAAGCGGGGGAAAAATGGTGGAAATCGAAGCCATCGAATTCTCATTTGTGGCTCTAATAAGTGTAATTTTACAATTTGTGGCGCTATGAGAGTTAATGGTATTGCGGAATTAATGATAACTTTCGATGTAAGTCCTTGTGGATCGATGGCGCTTGTGGCGGAATTAGTGTTAATTCACAGCGGTTCAGTTCCGCGTCCTGGTGAGGTTTCTCTGGCCCACCACGGAATTTTATTTTTGGATGAGTTGCCGGAGTTCAACCGCGCGACGTTGGAAACTCTGCGCCAACCATTGGAGGACGGCCACCTGACCATCAGCCGTGGGGGTGGACGGCTGAAGTTCCCCAGCCGCTGCATGCTGGTGGCGGCGATGAATCCGTGTCCGTGCGGGTACCTCGGTCATCCCACGCGCCGCTGCACCGACAACGCCGACGCCATCCACCGTTACCGCGGACGCATCAGCGGTCCGCTGCTCGATCGTATCGATCTGCATGTCGAGGTCCCGGCGCAGAAACCGGAATTGCTGGGCAAAGGTCCGGATGGCGAAACCACCGCCCAGGCCCGCGCACGCGTGGTCGCCGCGCGCGACCGCATGCTTGCTCGCCAGGGCCGCGCCAACGCTGCTCTTGATACGCGTGGCCTGCGCAAACACCTGCACGCCGCACCAGACGCCATCGCGCTCCTCGATCAGGCGGTAAATGATCTCGGTTTCAGCGCCCGTGCCTATGACCGCATCCTGAAAGTCGCGCGCACCATCGCTGATCTAGACGGACGTGATGACGTGACCCTTGATGATGTCAGTGAGGCGATCGGGTATCGGGTACTGGATCGGCCGGTGGGATAGCTACGAGCTACTTGCTACGTGCTACGAGTTCGCCCCTACTTTATCTGATGATTTCGGTGCTCGCTTAGAGTGATGTAAACCAAGCAGCTAACTCGTAGCTCGTAGTTACTGCGCAGCAGTCACCACCGGCTGCCCACTCTGCGGCGTGCCGTCGTCCTTACCAATGCGCGCCAAACCCTGGCGTGCGACCGTGACGAAACCGCTGCCGTCGACCAACAGCATGCGGTAGATCTCCGCGGCGTCGTCGGTATTGCCGCTGGTCTCGGCGATCCAGCCGGCGATGGCGGTAAGCGGCAACGCTTCGATGCCTTCCTGGACCTTGCTCAGGCCATCGACCATCAGATTCCACGGCAGGTAGCCCAGGCCGTAACAGCCCATGCGCGCGGCATAGAGCATCACCAGCGAGGTGCGTTCGATCTCCACCAAGTCGGTGAGGCGGAAACACCACTCGAGGTCGATCTTGGACAACTCCAGCTGATTGTTGCGGCTCCACAGTCCGGCGCGCAGCAGGCGTTCGATCGGGGTGACGTCATCGCCGTTGAGGGCGGCCAGCAATTGTTCCTCGCAGCCGAGCGACAACAGCACGAAGAAGTCGCGCACGTAATCGTAGAGCAGGAACGGATCGTCGTCAGCGCGACCGATGTAGAGCACGGTTTCAGCCGGGTCGTTGACCGACATCAGGTGACGCGCGAGCGACAGATCGTCGGCCTGGGTGCGTGGATCGCGCAGGTTGAGTTTGAAGCCGAGCGCGCGGCAACGCTGCACCGCCGCACGAAACGCCGCGATGTGCGCGTTGTCGTTGTGGTCGTAGAGGTGGCTCAGGTACATGCACAACCTGAGCGAGATGGTCTGGGCGTAGGAACCGAGGATCACCTGTTCGTCCGGCGAACCGCGGATCAGTTGTTTGATCAGCTCCAGGGCGCGTTCGAGGTTCGGCGACAGGCCATCATAACGCGCCGCGTCTTCGAGCTGCGGCAGCAGCCACAGGCAGAAGCGACTGCGCACGTAGTCGCCGGATTCCTGGTACGAGAGGATCTCACGCACGGCGCGTTCCAGGCCATCCGGACCGGACAACGCCCGCAAGCGAGCCAACTCGAAGATCGCATCCTGCGCCAACGGATGCTCCAGGTGATGCGACAGGAACTGGCGCATTTCTGCCTCAGCGGCGCTGGTCAGTCCGGCACGCTGGTAGGCCAGGCAGAGCATGAAGTGCGCTTCCGCCGCTTCGACCGCATCCGCGTGTTCGGTCATGAACCGCCGGTAGGCATCGATCGCCAGGGTGTGCAGGCCCTGACGCAGCAGCTCATTCGCTACCGCGTGACTGGGGATCATCAGCGGTGAGCGTCGGCGTTCGATGGAAAGTTTGCGCACTACCAACTGGGTCTTCCAGGTGGCCAGGGCGATCTGCGACGAGGCGGTACCGGAGGGCACCAACACGTCCTGGAACACCAGCGGGTCTTCATTGCCGATGGTCAGCGCCAAGCGCGAACCAATGACCTCGACGGTGATGTCGCGCACGCGTTCGTTGACGATCTCGCGCGAGGTCGTGCCGCTGACGCGCATCGGACGCATGGTCAGCCATTCCGGCCACAGCACCTCGCCGTCGTTGCCCTGACCACGGGCGATGGCCATCCATTTGCCGTCGTAGGAACCGATACGGAACTGGTAGGCCTGCCCAGGTGGCAGACCGCGCACGAAGACCCAGAACTCGGTGCCACGCACCACTTCGACCGAGAACCGCACCCGCAGATCTTCCGCCAGTGGCGCGGTGAAGGGATAGACCTGCAGGCCATTGCCACCCACCAACAGGCCGCCCATTTCCGGGTGCATGACTTGGCCGACCATGTCGCCCAGGATGGCGAACGACGGCAGGGAAAACGGGCCGAGATCCGGCGTGGCGGAAAAATCCCAGCTGCCCGCGGGCAACCACGCACCTTCGCGTTCCTTGGCCAAACGCTGACGTTCGATCTCACTGAAGGATGCCGACAACTGCGACAGCAAGGTGCGCAATTCGCCGGCGAAAACTTCACAGTCAGGATAACGATCCTGCGGATCGAGCGCCAAGGCCCATTCGCTGATGACGTGCAACGCCTGCGGCGCATCAGGCCAGAAGTCGCTGAGTTTACTGCGTTCACCCACCTGCACGCGTTTGATGAACTGCAGGATGTTTTCCGTCGGGCCCATCTCGCACGGTGTGTGCAGGGTCAGCAGTTCGAAGAGGATGACGCCCAGCGAATAGATGTCGGTGCGTTTGTCCGCCGCTCCAGCTTGGCCACGCGCCTGTTCCGGCGACATGTAGGCCGGCGAGCCGAGCACTTGGCCGAACTGCGTGCTGCGCACCAGCCGTTGGCTGCTCGACGATTTGTTGGCCAACGGCTGGTAGGTCTCGCTGGTCTTGCGCTGGGCGGCGCGAATACGCGAGGAATCATCACTGCGCTCACGCGCCTTGTTGCGCTGCACGATGGTGGTCGAGATGCCCTTCGTTCCCTCATTGGCGGGCGGCGCGGCAGGATCGGACGGCAGCCCGGCCGCGGTACCCATGATGACGGTGGCGGCCTCCGGGCGGTGGCCATCGTCGAAGATTTCCTCGTACGCGCGCTCCATCTCCACCGGCACCGGGGCCGACGGCTGATCATCGCGCAGACTGCGGGCTAGGCCCCAGTCGAGCACCCAGACTTCACCGTACGCGCCAAGCATGATGTTGGCTGGTTTGAGGTCGCGGTGGACGATGTCCTGACTGTGCGCATAGCTGATGACTTCGAGCAGCTTGAGGAACAGCGTCAGGCGTTCGATCAAAGCGTAGTGCCGCCAGTGGTCGGGGGAGTTCTTGAGCT
This sequence comes from Planctomycetota bacterium, assembly GCA_031426335.1. Classification (GTDB taxonomy): domain Bacteria; phylum Planctomycetota; class UBA11346; order UBA11346; family UBA11346; genus BOG-1363. The sequence continues at coordinate 617 of JANPLC010000384.1, read as the reverse complement.
TGTCGATGTGCGATTCGAGGCTCGTCCCGCGCGCCAGGCTCATGAAGTAGCAAGCGGCACCATCGGGCATGCGCCCGGCCTCGAACATCGCGACGATGCCTGGATGGTTCAGCCGGGCGGTGAAGCGGATCTCTTGCTGGAAACGCGTAACGATCTCCTGGTCCTCGGCCAGGCTCTGATCGAGAATCTTGACCGCCACTTCGCGTTCGAGGGCATGATCCCAGGCGGCAAACACCCGGCCCGTGGAGCCCCGTCCGATCTCACGCAACAAGGCGTATCGGCCATTGATCAACTTTGAGTCAGAATCTGCGGACATCAGGAATGGGAAGGTACTCTGAAGCGCCCTCGGTAGCAACCGTGGCAAGTGCCTCAAGTGGCCTAGGCGCCAAGGGTTGCTGCCACACTGGTGTTACCGGACGGAGACATGGGATCAGCGTCCGGAGTCCGGGGTCCGGAGTCATTCACGCCACGTACGGTGCCGCACAGCTCCATGCCGCTGACAATGGATCGCGCGAAAATCACAGCAGATGCGAACACCAAGCGCTTCTATGAAGCCGCCCCGTCAAGAGGTGAGTCTTTCTCTCCTCCTCTTAAGCAATGGCGTGGTTCGGGTCAGG
>JANPLC010000383.1:0-9796 GCA_031426335.1 Planctomycetota bacterium | reverse complement strand
TACCCACCTCAACGACAAAAAGGTCAGTGAGCGTCAACTGGCCTTCGGTGACCGCATCCGCATCGGCGAAGCGGAATACAAACTGGTGAAGGAACCCGGCGACGTCGAACTGAAGGACCTGCTGTCGAAGTACGAGGTGATGGAGAAGATTGGCGAAGGCGGCATGGGCATCGTCTACAAGGCGAACCAGAAATCGATGAACCGCGTGGTCGCGCTCAAGATCCTCTCGCCGAAGTACTCAGCCAAGCAGCGTTTCGTCGACCAGTTCATCAAGGAAGCGCGCGCCGCTGGTGCGCTCAACCACCCCAACATCATCCAGGTGCACGAGGTCGGCACCGAGAACGACATCCACTATTTCTCGATGGAGTACGTCGAAGGCTACACCTGCATGCAGATCCTGCGGGATCAAGGCACGTTCAAGATCGGTGAAGCCCTGGAAGTCATCCGCCAGACCGCCAAGGCCCTGGAATACGCCCACAGCCAACGCCTGATCCACCAGGACATCAAACCCGACAACATCATGATCGGGCCGAACAACCAGGTGAAGCTCGCCGACCTCGGCATCAGCAAGACCTTCGATGAAGTCGAGTCGGAGGAAGGCCCCAAACGCGTGATGGGCACGCCGCACTACATGGCGCCCGAAGCCGCGCTGGGCAAGAAGATCGACCACCGCGTCGATATCTACGCCCTGGGCGCGACGCTCTACCACCTGCTCACCGGTAAGACCCCCTACAGCGGCACCAGCGCCACCGAGGTGCTCAAAGCCCACGTGATGGATCCGCTGCCGGCGATCGAGGACATCAATCCCGACGTGCCGCCGGATGTTTGTGCGCTGGTCGAACGCCTGGTCGCCAAGAAGGCCGACGATCGCTACCAGACCGCCGCCGAGATCGTCGAAGAAGTCGTGCGCCTGCAGGAAGGCCACGGCCTGGGCACCGCACGCATCAGCGGCGGCGAGACCATGTTGCTGCGGCGTTACGTCGGCGGTGATAAAGGTGCGCACCAGACTCCCGCCGGCACCACCAACACCCGCACACCACGCGCCGCCGAAGGCCACACCACCGCTGAACGGGTGATCGGCCAAGGTGCCGCCGGCGGCATGATCAAAGGTGTCGTACTGTCAGTCATCGTCCTGGTGCTGGTGATCATCGGCTGGAACGTCCTGAGTTCGCGCGGCGTCGGCGAACGTCCGACGCTCGTGCCGCCCACCAGCGGCGGCACCACGCCCGAACGACCGCTGCCCACTTCGGTTGATCCGATAGAGGATCAGGATGGCAAACGCCATGCCTCGGCCCTGAGTTCGCTCGAGCAGGAGTTGAATTCCGGCAAGGCCGATCTGTCGCGTCTGCTGGCGCAAATCGATGACCTGCGCGCACAGAAACTCAGCCCGGTCAATCTTACCCGCGCCAAGATGCTCCACGACAAGATCGGGGCCCTGATTCGCGAGCGCCAGAACAAGGCCGTAGAAGAGGACTTCACCGCCTTGAAAGGCGACATCCAGAAATTCACCGACGCGCACAACTACGACTCGGCGCTCAAACGCCTCGACGCCTTTCCTGCCAAGATCCACCCGACGGTGGTCACCCGGGTCAACACCCTGCGCGATGACGTGACCAAGTCCCGCGACAGCTACCTGGGGAACCTGCGGCAAAAGATCCAACTCGCCGCGGCGCAGAAAAACCTTCCCAAACTCAAGGAACTGCGCGACCAGCTGCCCGAGGCGCTGCTCGGCACCGACGCCGAAAGCGATATCACCAAGGCCATCCAGGTGATCGAAGACCAGCGCCAGGCGGAACAGGCGGTGATCGTCCAGGGCGCCGCCACCGCGCTGGCGAAATGGGATTTCCCTGGCGTCGAGGACATCGCCCGCACCAGCCGCACGGCGATGGGCGAATCCGCCAACGGGAAGCAACTCGACAGCTACGTCGACGCGGCCACCAAGCTCAAAGGCATGGTCGCGGCCATCAACGCCCAACTGCAGAAGGACGGCAAACGCCGCTTCCGCGGCACCCTCAAGCCGTGGGTCGACCCCGATCTGCTCTCGGGCGACGCCACCAATCTTCAGGTGCAGATCGCCACCGGCGGCTCCGCCTCGATGAAATGGTCAGAAATCGCCCCCGATGCCCTGCAAGCCATCGCCCGCTTGGTCTTGCCGAAAGACCAGGCCGACCTCGCGCTGCCGGCGATCGAAATCTGGAGCAGCGTCAAAGGCGCCGACGCCGGCAAGTGACGCTGGTGGCCCGACCCCGCTTGCGACAGTAGCAGCCGCATGGTTGAACAAGGCCCGTCGAAATACAAAGGCACCAGCGGCCACGCTCCGCGGGCTGGCATGGGCCGTCTGCGCCGCGCCAACGCGCAAGATGAAGCCCGCGTCAGTGGCTGGGAAAACCGTCACGAAGACGATGCCTTCGTCGAAAGCCACGGTCACCGCAGCCGCCGCAGCCATGGCGGCGAAGCGTTGCTAGCCAAGTTCAACCGGCTTGCTGATGAGTACCGCGCCGATCTGGCGAGCGGCGAGGCCGGCGACATCTGCGGCTTCGCCGGGAAAACCGTGCTGGTTCGTGATGTAAACGGCGCCGAGATCTCCTGCGAGATACGTCAGGTCCTGAAAAAACGCATCGCCGGAGTGAAGAACCCGCTGTGTATCGGCGACTACGTGCGCTTCGCCCGCGCCACCGCCAGCGGTGGTCTCGCCGTGATCGATGCGGTGTCACCCCGCCGCAACCAACTCGCGCGCACCGACAGCCACAACAAAGCGTTGATGCACGTCTTCGCCGCCAACATCGATCGCCTTGTCGTGGTGTCGTCGTTGAGTGAACCGGATCTCAAACACGGGCTGATCGACCGCTACCTGCTGATCGCCGCCTACAACGGCATCGCCGCCACCGTGGTGCTGACCAAGACCGACCTGCGCGTCGGCGACGCCACGCGCGACTTGTACGCCACCATCGGCATCCCCACCTTCGCAGTGTGTGCGCTCAACGGTGCCGGCATTGCTGAACTTGGGGCTCATCTTGCGGGCATGACCTGCGTGTTTGCTGGCCAAAGCGGCGTCGGCAAATCGAGCTTGGTGAACGCGCTATTCCCCGAGATCGCCGCCCGCGTCGGTAATGTCGCCAACGCCGGCCACGGTCGCCACACCACCACCAGTTCCCGCAGTTACAGCGTCACTGGCGGAGGTCGCCTGATCGATACGCCGGGCATCCGCGAATGTGGCATCACCGGTATGACCGGGCTAGACGTAGCGTTGCTGTATCCCGACATCGCCGCGCATCATCCACTGTGCCGCTTCGATGATTGTTCGCACCTGCATGAACCGGATTGTGCGGTGCAGGCAGCGGTGATCAGCGGCGCAATTGTGGCGACGCGGTATGAGAGTTACCGGTCGATCATCAGAGAGGATCTGGCGGGCGAGGGGTAAGCGGCGAACGGCGATCGCCGGTCGCCAGTCGCCGGACGATTTGCTTGTGTCCGTTTTGACTGTCGTCAGCGTCAAATTAGGGCGGTGCTGCTTCCCGTTCTTTACATGCACGAACAATGAAGGCATGCACCTCCGCAAGGGGCATCATCGGAAGATTCTTGCGCGGGATCACCTTCTCCATCGATTCTGTACTCAAAACTAGCATTTCTCCTATTTCTCCTTTCTTGAAGTAGCCGTCCAGCAAGGAAAGGTCGGAAACTAGCCCTCCGTTGTTTCCATATACCTCCAGCGCAGAGCCGGCGGTAGTTCTCTTCGACTCGAATGTCTGGCTCTTCAGGTTGATACTTACCGAAAAATTAACGAAACCCTCGTCCCCCCTCGATTTGAGCGTCCCAGCCTTCGCCGCCCCCTTCTGATCCGATGCCGCCCCGCGATACATCGCCTCAACACCATTCGTGTTTGAACAATACACTATGGAAATATCCATCGTCTCTTGTCGCGAATAAATCAGACTGAACACGACCCCTTCCTCGCCAGGTAACTTTGCAGAGATAAGGAAGGCACAGATGATGAATAATCGGACATGATTTTTCATGCCTTTACTCCTTGCTCATAGGTCAGCAATGAATCATTGAGCGGCTTGGACTGTAGGGAACCCGGTAAAAGAAGCACAACGTTCACGGAATCTCCAACCACGCCGCCAACTTATCCTTGCCACCATAACCCACATTACGCTCACTCTCCTTGCCGTCCGTGAACTTCACCAGCAACGGGATCGATTCGACTTGGAAGCGTTCGGCGAGTTTGGGCTGTTGATCGACGTCGATCTTGAGCACGTAGAGTTTTCCAGGATTGGCTGCCGCCAGGGCCACCAGTTCGGGGCCGAGCTTCTTGCACGGGCCGCACCATTCGGCGTGGAAGTCAGCCACCACCACCGCGCCTGGACGGGCTTTGGCGATCTCGGCGTCGAACTGCTCGGGGGTGGTGATCTCGATTACTTCCGCCGGTGCTGGGCCAACCGTGACCGTGGGGGTGGCGTTGGCGCCACCACACGACACCAGGACCAGGACGATGGCGCAGAACACGAGCGTGGTGATGGGTTGCATGGATGGACAATTACCACGCCGACGGCCGCTCGCCACGGACAACCGCACCAGCACCGACACCAGCACTGACAAACGCAGCACGCGCAGGGCTATTGCAGCGCCCAGGTCGCCACCCAGCATGTTCGATGTCGCCTGGAGCCCCAGCGACATCACGTGGGATCCAACCGTCATGAGCACGTTGCTGAGCGAATCTGAAGTCACCCAGCTGCAGGCGCGTGCTGGTTCCATCCTCAAAGGCTTGGACAAGGTCCTGCTGGGGCAGGGCCACCTCACCCGGCTGGTGTTGACCGGCATGCTCGCGGGCGGCCATGTCCTGCTCGAAGGTCTGCCTGGGCTGGGCAAGACGGAGCTGGTGAAAGCGCTCGCGACGCTCACCGGGCTCGACCACAAACGCATCCAATTCACGCCCGATCTGCTGCCGGGTGACATCACCGGCACACTGATGTTGCAGGAATCCGCCGGCGGCGGACGGCACATGGTGTTCCGCCAAGGGCCGATCTTCGCCCAGGTGGTGTTGGCGGATGAAATCAACCGCGCCAGTCCCAAGACCCAGTCGGCGCTGCTGCAAGCGATGCAGGAACACGAAGTCACGGTATTCGACACCACGCATAAACTGCCGCTGCCATTCTTCGTGCTCGCGACGCAGAATCCGGTGGAGCTCGATGGCACCTATCCGCTGCCCGAAGCCCAGCTCGATCGTTTCGCCATCAAGGCCACCGTCACCGGCATCGGCACCGAGGCGCTGACCACGTTGCTGATGGAACGCCCCGATGGCCGGCCGACCACGCCGGAATCGGTGACCACGCCGCAGCAGGTCGTCGAACTGCTCGCCGGCGTCAAACGTATCGCCCTGCCACAGGCAGTGGCCGGCTACATCGCGCGTTTGGTCAATGCCACGCGGCCAGATCATCCGGATTCGCCCGCGTCGGTTAAAGCCGCGGTGAAATGGGGCGCCAGCCCACGCGCGGCGATCGCGCTCGGCACCACCGCGCGCGCAGCCGCGCTACTCGCCGGACGTCCGGCGGTCGGCTTCGATGACATCAAAGCGCTGGCGGTACCGGTGATCGCACATCGTCTGGTGTTGGGCTACGAAGCCGGTCTGAGCGGCACCACCGCGACCACGGTGGTCTCGCGTCTGCTCGACGAGGTCCGCGAGCTCCCAGCATGATACGTCCGTTGGTCGTCTTTTTTGCCGTCGGTCTGCTCGTTGCCAACGGTTGCGGTTCCGTGCTGTTCGCTGGCGAACACGGCATTCAGATCCAAGCCGTCAGTCCGTGGAACGATCCCAACGGCTACACGCCGGTGGTGGTGACCATTGATGCCACGCGCGAGATCGACCTGGACCTGCGCATCGATGGTGACGGTAGTAGTGCCCGCGCCGTGGTGCGCGTGGCGGAAGGCCGCGCGGCACGCCAGACCATCTTGCTGCCGCCAAGCAACAGCTCGCTGAACCTCAACACCATCGAGTGGAGTGGCCCTGAAGGAATCAATGGCCGGACGCAAATTTCCAATTTCGGCCACCAGCAGATCCGCTGCGCGCTGATTGATCCCAAACAGCTGGTTGTCGAGGCGGACCTGGAAAAATCCTTGGCCGGCATCGTCGGTTCGGGCGGTTCCTCACGCAAAGATCTGCTTCTGCGGGTCCAGCCAGAGGACCTGCCGGATCGTTGGCAGGGATATCCCGACTGGCTGGTGCTAGTGCTGACCCCGCCCGGCGATGCCGGATTGGACGAAGCCCAGCGACAGGCGATCAGCGCGTGGACGCGCAGCGGCGGTACCTTGGTGGTAACCACCGCCGAACTGCAACGCGCGTGGAGCACGCGTCAGGCCGAGGTCCTGCTCGATCCGCTGAGCGGCAAACCCGAGGTCCTGGGCAAGGCGCTGGTCGGACAAATCGCCTACGAATCCTGGCGTCCGGTGGACGCGCCGGTCCCAGGCACCGAGACCGTGCCGGTGAAAACTTTCGTGGTCCTGGCCCTGGCCTTCGCCATCGTCGTCGGGCCGCTGAATCTGTGGTGGGTGCGGCGGCGCAATGCGCGGCACTTATTCCTGATCACCACACCACTGATCAGCTTCGTGACCTGCGTCGTGTTGATCGTCGCCAGCCTGTTGGCGGATGGGATCTCGGTCAAACGCGATGCCGCGCAGGTGTGCTATATCGACCACCGCACCCAGCAGATGATCCGCTGGACCGGCTGCACGTATTTCGCCGCATTCGCTCGTTCACAGCTCGACCTGGATCCGCAGACCAAGATGCGCGTGCTCGATCGTGATGACTACAGCAGCTCCCGGCATTCGCGCCGGAACGATAGCGAGCATCTGCACGTCGACTGGTCCCGCGGTCAGCTGCTCAGCGGCAGCGTGCTGCCGGCCCGTCTCAATCGCCAGCTGTCCTACACGGAACTGCTGCCGGAACGCCGACGGTTGGTGGTCAGTCGCCAAGGTGATGCGTACCAGGTCACCAATGGCCTGGGTACGGCGATGCTGGGGTTCGCCTGGTGCGACGCGCAGGGCACGTACTGGTCCTGCGACGCCGTCGCCGCTGGAGAAGTCGCCACCCTCACCGCGGTTCCCAAGGGTGACCAGGTCACCGTGGCCTTACCGGCGACGGCGGAGGAGCAGCCCACCTGGAACAGCGAATCGCTGCCGGCGGCGATCGCCAACCGCATCGGTCGCGATGTCGCTCAGTCGTTTGAACGTCTGCACGGGCAACCGCTGACCTTCGTTGCCGTGCTCAAGGCGCCGATGGATGTGCTTCCTGGGCCCTCGGCCACCGACCCCCAGCCGCCGAAGGTTTTCGCCTTCGGCTACCTGCCACTGGGCGGCACCGCGGTGGAGGGCAAGCCATGACCTTTGTCACGGTCGATCGTCTGACGCGCACGTTTGGTTCGGTGACCGCCGTGCGCGACATCAGCTTCCGTTTCGATGCCGGCGAGATCTACGGCTTCATCGGCCCGAATGGCGCGGGCAAGTCGACGACCATGCGCATTCTTGCCACGCTCGATCTGCCGTCGTCGGGCGACTGCACGGTGGGTGGACTCAGCACGGTCGACGATGCTGACCAGGTGCGGCGCATGATCGGCTATATGCCGGACAGCTACGGCGCCTACCCCAACATGACGGTGTGGGAGTACCTCGACTTCTTCGCCCGCGCCCACGGCCTGCGCAGTGCGGCGCGCACGCGTGCCGTCGGCGATGTGGTCGACTTCTGCCAACTCGGTGGATTGCGGGAAAAACACATCACCACGTTGTCGAAGGGCATGAAGCAGCGGCTGTGCCTGGGACGCTGCCTGATCCACGATCCCAAGTTGCTGATCCTGGATGAGCCGAGCGCCGGCCTCGATCCGCGCGCGCGCATCGAGTTCCGCGAACTGCTGCGGCTGCTGGCCAAACAGGGCAAGGCGATCTTCATCTCCAGCCACATCCTGGCGGAATTGGAAGAGCTGTGCGACGGCGTGGCGATCATCGAACAGGGTGAGCTGGTGCGTTCCGGCCGCGTCGGCGAGATCAAGGCCAGCGTCGAGGCCGCGCTCGAACACCGTGCCAATGCCACGCCGGAGAAACACGTCACCGTGTTGGAGATCCGCCTCGCGGCGATCCATCCCGAGGCCGCGCGGATCCTCGCCGAGCAACCGGAACTCAGCGAGGTGACGGTCGAGAACACTTTGATCACCGCCCGCTGCGGCGGCAACTCGGCGGCGCAAGCCGCGTTGCTCAAACGCCTGATCGACGCCGGACTGCCGGTGTGCCGCTTCGCCGGACGGGAACAGAATCTGGAAGATCTGTTCATGCATTTGACCGAGGGCAAAGTGCAATGACTTGCCACGAGGGGCTAGGGGTTGAGGGGCTAGGCTCGTGTAATCGCGTGCCCTGTTTCGCTGAGCGCGTCCTGCATGACCTGCGCGTCAGGATTCATCAGCAATGACCGATCCCGCCCCCCTCGCCCCTAGCCCCCCGCCCCTAGCGAGCGGCCTCCCAGGCCGCCTCGCGACCTGGGTCGCCGACCGCGCCAATCCCATGCTGGTGCGCTGCATCCGTCAGGAACTGCGCAGCAAGACCTTCCTGGGCGTGTTCGTGTTGCTGCTGGCGGTGTGCGCCATCGCCGCCATCGCATCGGCCGGAGCGTCATCGGACCACGTCAATTCACAGGTCGGACGCACGTTGTTCTCGGTGCTCGGCTGGTCGTGGAGCCTGGTGGTGGTGATCCAGGCGATGTCGACCTTCCAGGCGGTTATCCGCGAGCGCAACGAGGACACCTGGGATCTGCTCGATCTCACCGGTATGGGGCCGCGGCCGGTGCTGCGTGGTCTGCTGTTGGCGAACTTGGTGCAGGGCCAGCTCTACACCGCGGCGCTCGCGCCATTCCTGGTGATGGCCTACCTGCTGCGTGGCATCGATCTGCTGACCATCGTCTTTGCGTTGATCGTGGTGCCGCTCACGGGCATCGCGGCGTCGACGCTCGCGGTATTCTTCGCTTCGATCGGCAACAACAAACCATCGCGGGCGTTTTTCGGCGGCCTGCTCGGACTCGGTCTGACTGGTGCCTGGCTCGGTTCGCTCGCGCTGTGGTTTGATCTGCGCTGGCTCGACTGGCTGCTCGGCGGACTGCTGAACGGCACGTACGAAATCTGGTTGACCCTGGGTGGTTGGTTCAACGGGTGGCTCGCATTCGTGGCGCTGATGCTGGTGCTCAGCGGCACGCTGATGACGCATCGTGCCGGCGACCGTAGCAGCGGACCGCGTCTGCTGTGGTTCGTGTTGTGGGGCAACGGCCTGCTGTGGTTTGTCGGTGTCTGCCTGACCCTTCCGGGCTCGCGCCCGGCGGATCTCGCCGACGCCCTGGGGGTCTTCGCCATCATGGGCGTGGTGTGGGCCGGCATCCTGGGGCTGTTCAGCGTCAGCGAAGACCTCGCGCTCAGCCAACGCCAGGCACGCACCATCACCCAGGCGCCACGGTGGCGGGCCTGGGCGACGCTGTTCCATGCTCCAGGCGCGGCGCGCGGACGGCTGTGCTTTCTGGCCCTGCTGTGTGCCAGCATCCTGGTCGGAGCGTTCGCCGGGTTCCTGGGGGATGGGCGAGACTTTCCCAACAAGGCCGCGATCGCGGCGGCGATCCTCGGTTGTTACTTGTGCGCCTGGCTGGTGCTGGGCGATTACCTGTACCGTGGCCCTGCCCAGTCCTGGCTGGATACCACCGCGCTGCGTCGCGGTTTTCTGCTGGTGCTGCTGGCGGCGGTGAACCTCGCGCCGTTGCTGATCCTGGCCTTCG
>JANPLC010000382.1:0-5246 GCA_031426335.1 Planctomycetota bacterium | reverse complement strand
GCGTCGTGCGGCGTTCGGGTTACGTTGTGCGCGGCTTTTGTCGGCCGGTGCCCTCCTACCGCCGCCCGCCGCACGTCGCACGTCGCACGCGGTCCTAGGTTCAGGGCCGAGCAGGTGCTCCTTGGCTTGTTGGGGTCGGGTCTAGCATGCGCCCATGCGACGTTGGACGTGTTTGTTACTGGTGCTGATCGGAACGTTGGCAACCGCGGGGGAAACCGCCGCGCCGCGTGCTCGCACCGCCGACTTGACGCTGCGCTACGTCAATGACTCGATCATTTCATTTGGCGACGTCCTGCAGCGCAACCAAGTGCGCTTGAGCGAGTACGAGCGGCGTGGCCGGCCACGGCCGGGCACACGCGATGAACTGCTGGCATTTGCCGAGCAATCGCTCAACGACCTCACCGACGAAGAACTGCTGATCCAGTACGGGCGGCAGCTGGCTGAGGAACGTGGTTTCCAGTTGGTCGACCATGAACGCATCTCGCAGCAGGTGATGGAACGCGCGCGTGCCTCCGGCCGCGGCCGTTCGCTCCGTGAGCAGGCCGAGGAACGCCGCTTCATCGAGCGCCAGCAGATCATCGATCTGGTGACGGGTTATTTCGAGGGCCGCATCCCGCACATCTCGCCGCTAGACATCGAACGCAGCTACAAAGAGCGTGAGGTGGAATTCCGACGTCCCGCGCGGGCGAAGGTCTACCAGATCGTGTTGCGGCCCAGTGGCCCGGCCGAACGGCAAGAGGTGCGTCTGGCACGGGTCGCCATCTTCAAGGGGGCGCAGGATGTCTCCGATGCCGCCATTCGCGCCATCAGCGAGAGCCGCATCGAGGCCTACACCGTCGGTACCGCCGAGCAGCAGGAACGTCTGCTGGCCGAAGCGGTCCAAGAGGTCGCACGTCAATCATCACGCGCCGATCTCGACGCGGCGACGATGACATTGGTGAAGCAGGCCACCGAGGTCGAAGCCCGGGCGGCCGCGCTGCGCGATCCCGAGACCACCCGCAAGGAACTCGAAACCCTGCGCAGCGAGCTGGTGGGCAAGGATCTCGCAACCTTCGCCGAAGCGGCCAAACGCGTGTCGCAGGGCCCCGGCGCGGCCGATGGCGGCCTGCTCGGCTGGGTCGAACCCGGCAGCTACCAGCCCGCCTTCGACGAGGTGGTCTTCAGCATCAAGCCTGGGGAGCTCTCGCCGGTGTTCCTGGCCGACAAGTTCGCATGCCTGGTGGTGGTGGCCGAGCGCAACGAAGCCAGCAGCCGAGCCTTTGGTGAAGTGGTGGGCGAGATCGAAAGCGCGCTGCGGCGGGCCCAGAACCGTGCCGCCCGCGAAGTCACGGTCGCCATGCTGCGTGGTAAAGCCTCGGTCCGCGACCTCGTCACCATTCCCCAGATGCTCGAATAACGGGCTCCACCCTCGACCGGAACCACGGTTCCGAAGACCAAGCGGGATAACGGTTTGTGGAAGACTCGAACAACCAACAAGCGGGTTTGTCGAAGGCCGAGGTAAGGTTGCCGGGGCGCGCGTCGTCACCTGCAGTGATGAGCCCTGTCAGTACCACCAGCGCACCTCTCAGCTTTGCCGACGCCGGTTTCAGCGGTGGCGCGGTCAGCAATGCTGCCATGGAGCTGTTGTCGCGCGAGGAAGGGGCCCTGCGCCGCATCATCCAACGCTACGTGCGCGATGCTGCGACGGTCGATGACGTGTACCAGGAAGTCAGCCTCAAGGTCCTGCGCCGCATCGACAGCGTGCGCGATCAGGCGGCGCTGCGTGGTTGGTTGTTCCAGCTCGCGCGCAATGCCAGTCTCGACTACCTGCGGCGCGAAGACCGCCGCCAGAGCCTGTCGCATGACGTGCTGGCCGAACACACCGCCGGTGGCGACCTGGGGCGCAATCCTGGGGAACAATTTCTCAGTCGTGAACGCCTGAGCGCAGTGCGCCATGCGCTTGATCAGCTGCCCGTCAGCCAGCGTGAGGTCTTGCTGCTGCGCATCGACGAAGGCCTCGACCACGAAGCTATCGCCGAACGTCTGCACATCAGCCGCCAAGCGGTGGAAGTGCGCCTGTGCCGTGGTCGTGCGGCGCTCAAGGACCAACTCGAAGAAATCATGCGAGGTGCGCTGTGAGCGGCTCTCCGGACGCCGATTCTCCGTCGGCACGTGACCTCACCTGTGAGGAAGTCACCGCTCTGCTGCCGCTGGTGGCCGACGGCGCGCTCGATGCGGATGGCGATCCTGGGCTGTTCGCCCACCTTGGGCGCTGCTGCGAATGCCAGGATGTGCTCATGCGCCATGATCTGGTGACGGTGGCCTTGGAACGGACGCGCCCGGCCAGCTCAGTCAGCACCGCATCGCCGCGTCGTGTGCCGATCCGTCACGTCGTTCTTCCGTGGCCCGCCGCGCTCGCTGCCAGCTTGGTGGCCGCCGCCGGCTTGTGGATGTGGTTGGCATCACTGCAGCAGGCACGTACCGCTCCGACGACGCCGGCCATGCAGGTGGTCCAGGTACTGGGTGCTGATGGTCAGCCGGTTTATGTCGTGGTGCAGGGCGACCAAGTCACGGTGATCGATCCGCGCGTGATGGATGGCAAGGCCTCCAGCAACCAGCCGCAGGTCCAACCAGTGAAGTTCAACACGCCGATCAAACCGTAAGTCGTCCCGCGTCAGCGTGGCGGACTGAGCGATTCTTCGGTCACCACTGGTCGGGTGTTGGCGCGCACGTACAAGCGGAACGACCACCACAGCAGCAGGCCACCAACGGCGGCGAGCAGCCACCAATCGGCTGGCAGGCGCAGGAACCAGTGTTTTATCCAGGTGGCGCGTTCGGGGGTCAGGGCGCTGAAACCGAAGGCGGGATTGAGTGCGAACCACCACACGTCGCGTGCCAGCCACAACAACAACAACGTGCCGAGTGCGCGCGCTTCCAGTTTGATGCTCCACGCGCCCAGCAGTGCCGCCGGCAGATGCACCATGATGACGAGGAAACCGCCGAGCCAAGCATGCCAGGCAGTCAGCGGCCGACCGGCGCAGCACCAATCGAGCAGCGGGTGAGTCTCGATCCGCCAGGTGGTCGGCAGCGAGGCCGCCCAGCCATGGATGCCCATCGCCTGGATCTCGACCATCGCCAGGACGAAGCCGAGCAAGGCGATGGTGCCGCTGAGGACGAGTGCCGGTGTGGCCATGGTGATCTCCCGCAGCGATGGATGGTGCGTCGTGTGCGGGACATCGCCAGCGTCTCCCGCCGACGGTGGAATCGCGCAGGAAAGTCGTTGGGCCAGCGCGTAGCGAGCGCAGCATCTGCCGCCATGCGCAGCCTCGCGACGTTCTTCCTGCTGCTGGCGTTGCTCGGAACCGCACCGGCCGCCACCATCGTCTGTCTGGGCGACAGCCTGACGGCAGGCCACGGCGTGGATGAGGACCAGGCTTTTCCCGCCGTTCTCCAGCGCCTTGCCGTGGCCGATAAACTCGCGTGGACGGTGGTGAATGCCGGCGTCAGCGGCGACACGACCGCGGGCGGTCTGCGGCGCATCGACTGGGCGCTCGGGCCCGGAGCGGAGGTGCTGATCGTCGCGCTCGGCGGCAACGATGGCTTGCGCGGCATCGCGCCGAAACAATCGGAGGACAACCTCAACGGGATCATCAAGCGCGCGCGGGCGAAGGCACCGGTGATGGCGGTGATCGTGGCGGGAATGGAGATGCCGGCAAACATGGGCCGCGACTTCACCGAGCAATTTCGCGCGGTCTTCCCGCGGGTCGCCGCGGGAAATCAATCGGCGCTCGTGCCCTTTCTACTCGATGGAGTCGGCGGGGTGACGGCGCTGAACCAGCCCGACCTTATTCACCCGACGGCGGAGGGACAAAAGCGAGTCGCCGAAAATGTCTGGAAGGTGCTGCGCGAAGTCCTCGCCGACCGTCGGGAAGGAAAACCCAAGTGATCACGTTTCACCCCGCCGGAGAAAAAGGCACGGTCTGCACCGACCTCGGGCACTGCCACACGCTGATGAAATCAGCGGTCTGGATCGATATCTGCAACCCGACGGAGCAGGAGGAGATCATCGTGGACATGGCGTTCAGCATCGACCTGCCGACCCGGCGCGAGATGCAGGACATCGAGGTGTCGCGGCGACTCTACAAACTGGACGACGCGCTGTTCATGACGGCGACGATCCTGACCAAGGCGGACACGAATCGCCCGGAGAGCAGCGCGGTGACCTTCATCTTCGCCGACCACCGGCTGCTCACCTTGCGCTACACGGACCCCTTGCCGTTTGAGACGTTCCGCGCGGAGCGCGAGCTGGACTTTGCGCGCTACGATTGCGGGCAGCGCATCCTCGAAGGGTTGATCGAGGCGATCATCGAGCGCATCGCCGATGTGCTGGAAAATACGGGAGGGAGTCTGGATGGCATCTCTCATGACATTTTCCGCGTGAAAGAAGCCGGCCCCGCGGGTGAGGGGACCAAGGCTGGAGCGGCCCCGCGCGATCTCGAGGATGTGCTGCGGCGTCTCGGGCGATGCAGCGATCTCATCTCGCGAATCCGCGAGAGCCTCGCCGGGCTGGGCCGATTGCTTTCATTCTTCACGGGAGCGCAAAAAAATCTCCCCGCCGATCTCGCCGAACATCTGCGGACGCTGAGCCACGATCTTCAGCCGCTGAGCGATCATGCTTCCTTCCTCTCGCAGAAGGTGAACTTCCTCCTGGATGCGACGCTCGGTCTGATCAACATCGAGCAAAACGCGATCATCAAGATCTTCACCGTGGCCGCCGTGCTCTTCCTCCCGCCGACGGTGGTGGGAACGATCTACGGGATGAACTTCGAGCGGATCCCGGAGCTGAAGTGGGCGTGGGGCTATCCGTTCGCGATCGTGCTGATGATCGTCTCAGCGGCGCTGCCCTACTCCTACTTCAAACGGCGCGGCTGGTTTTAGAGCGACCGCGCTTACTTCACCGAAAAGGCATGCACCGTCGTGGTGCGATAGGTCTGACCGGGGCGCAGAACGGTACTCGGGAAGTGCGGCTGATTCGGTGAATCAGGGAAGTGTTGCGTCTCGAGGCAGAGCCCCGCGTGCTTCTGGTAAGCGCGTCCGCCTTTGCCGGTGACGCTGCCGCTGAGGTAGTTGCCGGTGTAGAGTTGGATGCCTGGCTCGGTGGTCGAAATCGTCATCACGCGGCCGCTCCGTGGTTCGTAAACTTCCGCCGCTCGCGTCACCGCGCCGTTGTGCGGGCGATCGATGACGAAGTTGTGATCGTAGCCGCC
>JANPLC010000381.1:0-7445 GCA_031426335.1 Planctomycetota bacterium | reverse complement strand
GGCGTTTGGTTGTCCGCTTTGC
This sequence comes from Planctomycetota bacterium, assembly GCA_031426335.1. Lineage (GTDB taxonomy): Bacteria > Planctomycetota > UBA11346 > UBA11346 > UBA11346 > BOG-1363. The sequence goes on along the minus strand of JANPLC010000381.1, from coordinate 7,423 downwards.
CCGGGAGCGCCGGCTTCAGCCCGCAGAGTGGGACCACGATTCCTGTCCGTGGTTAATTCGCGTCGAACGGATTGCCCCTGGCCGGCTGAAGCCGGCGCTCCCGGGCAGAGCTACTGCTGTCGCGGACGTCCCTTGGCCACCGCCGGAGCGGTGAGCGGATCATCCGGCCACGAATGTTTGGGATAGCGCGAACGCAGATCCTTGCGCACCTGCGGGTAGGTGTTGGTCCAGAAACTCGCGAGGTTGGTGGTGATCTGTTCCGCGCGGTAGTTCGGCCCGAGCAGATGGAGCAGCACGGGAATGCGGCCATCAGCGACACGCGGGGTTTCCGGCGTGCCGAAGAGTTCCTGCAAGCGTACGGCGAGCACCGGGCCGCGGGTGGCGTTGGCGTCGGTATAATCCAAGCGGATGAGATTGCCGGTGGCAACCGGCAGATGACTGGGCGCCATCGCCTCAATGCGTTGGGCCAGATGAAAATCGAGACGACCGGTGAGCCACGGTAGTTTTGGTTTGGCCGCGACCTCGGCGCGTGAACGGCAACCGGCGCACAGATCGGTGACGATCGCGCGCAGATCCTCATCGCTGATCGGCGGCAACGACAGATCGGGACAGGCGAGCGCGAGCCAGCGGTAACGTTGCAGCCAGCTGCCGGCGGCTTCGTCCTCGCTGAACAACGTCGCGGCCTCTGGTCCCAGGTGTTCGGCCAACGCCTGCGCTACCGCAGCGGGATCGGGCTGGGAACCGTCTTTGGCCATGCGGATGCACAGATCGCGGTAATACCAGCCGATCAGCGCGTCGATCTGTTGACGTTGTGCGTTCCAGGTCAGCAATTCACGACGCTGGATACTGCCAGGGAACACCGCGGTGATGATGGCTTCATCGAGTTCCGCCGCTTGTCGTACGAGCGTCGTCTGGCCGCTAGTGCGTCCCGACAAGCCTTGCACCTGATACGCGAGAAAAAGATCCGGTCGCAGCGTCCCCGGCTTGGTCGCGAGTCCGCTGCTGCGATCGATCTCGACGGCGACGCCGCCGACCAACATTCCGCGGTTCTGATCCGGCGCGGCACGTCGACCGACGCGGTCGGGATACGCGGCGAGCAACAGACGGATGACGGTGTCGGGTGCGGCGTGCGGCGTGCGGTGTGCGGCGCTGTCGACGCGCAGTTCCTTCGGCAACGCGCGCAGCAGTTCTTCACGCACACGTGCTGCTTCACGCGCGGCGTTGGCATCGATGCCTGAGGAGCGCATATCACCGCGGAACCCGCACGACTCGGCCTCGGCCAAGGCATCGAGACGATCGAGTGCATCGGTCGGCGACGGATCGGCGACCGGAGCGTCCCGGCGAGAGCCCTGACGTTGCAGGCGGATGTCACGTTCACCGACCAGTGCGGCGAGCGTGCAGCCTAAGCGTGGGTCACCGGCATCCGCCGCGTCGAGCAGCAGGCGCGCCAGGCGCGGATGCGCCGGTAGACGTGCGATCTGTTTGCCACGCGGAGTCAACGCGCCGAACGGCGCCACGCTCGCGCCGAGCATCGCCAGCAGATCTTCGGCATGTTGCAGGCGTTCGCCTTCCGGCGCCTGGAACCACGGGAAACGCCGCGGATCCTCACCCTGCCAGCTTTTCAACAGCAACGCCGTCGGTGCCAGATCGACGCGTGCGATCTCCGGATCGGTCTGCGCCGCCCGGCGATTGTCCGCCGTCGGTGACCACAACCGCCAGCAACGCCCAGGCGCAGTACGTCCAGCGCGACCAGCACGCTGATCCGCACTCGCCTTGCTGATCGGCTCCAACATCAGTTCGTCGAGCCCGCTATCCGGGTTGAAGCGGTTCACGCGCGCCATACCGCTGTCGATCACCGTCCGCACGCCAGGAATCGTCAGCGAGGTTTCCGCCACGTTGGTCGAGAGGATCACCCGTCGCCGTTCGCCGGTCTTGAGCGCGCGGTCCTGTTCCTCCGGCGGCAACTGGCCATGCAGCGGCAACACGTCGGCATCGACCTGCCCATCGAGTGCGGCGTGTGCGGAACGGATCTCGCCCACCCCTGGGAGGAACACCAACACGTCGCCACAGTCGGTATCCTCCAGCGCTTCGCTCACCGCCATCGCTACCCGTTGGTCGAGCCACGCCTCGGGCTCTCGTTGCCAGAAACGCATCGCCACCGGATACGGCCGCCCAGGCGCATCGAGCACCGGCGCGCCGCCGTTCGCATCACCTAAGAAACGCGCCACCGGCACCGGATCCATGGTCGCCGACATCACCACGATGACCAAGTCATCACGCACCGTGCGTTGCAGTTCAGCCAACCACGCCAGCGCCAGGTCGGTGTGCAGGCTGCGTTCGTGGAACTCGTCAAGGATCACGCAGCCGACGCCTTCCAAGTAGGGATCGTCCTGCAGCCGCCGCGTCAACGTGCCTTCGGTCATCACCCACAGTCGCGTGTCGGGGCCGCCGACTTTTTCAAAGCGCACGCGGTAACCGACCTGGCCGCCGAGCGTCCACCCGCGTTCAGCTGCGATACGCGTCGCCAAGCTGCGCGCGGCAACGCGCCTGGGTTGCAACAGCAGCACTTGGCCGCTGACCACCTCGAGCAATCGCGGCGGTACCCGGGTGCTCTTGCCGGACCCTGGCGGTGCGGTCAGCACCAGCCGCCGCCGCGTGCGCACGGCGTCGTCGATGGCCGGCAGGATCTCGTCGATGGGCAGCGTCAGCACGGGCGCGGATGCTCCGCCGATCGCTGATCCTGACCAGGGGCCACACGTCAATGGCGCGAAGCGACGACCGCCCAAACCCTGATTGAACACCGAGCACCAGAGGACCAGAGGTAAATCATGCGTCTTTGAGCACTTTCTCTGGGCCTCTGGTGCTCTGTGTTCAAATCCTGGTCGGTCAGCTTCTCGACGGTGGACCAGGCGTGACGGGAGTCGTCTGCGGAGCGCCACCTGCCCCTTGGCACCGGGCAAACCCGCCCCAACGTCTGCCGCCCGGAACGGAAAAATGCGCTACCAGACTGACGACGTTCGCATCGATAAACTCAAGCCCCTGTTGCCGCCGGCGATCCTGATGGAGGAACTGCCGGTCAGCGAACGTGCCTCGACCATCGTCGCGCTCGCGCGTCAGGCCGTCGCTCGCGTCCTGCGTGGTGAGGACGATCGTTTGGTGGTGGTCGTGGGTCCGTGTTCGGTGCACGACCTGGAGGCGGCCGAAGAATACGCCGCCAAGCTCAAGGCGCTGGCGCAGGAGGTCGACAAGGACCTCTACATCGTCATGCGCGTGTACTTCGAAAAGCCACGCACCACCGTCGGGTGGAAGGGGCTGATCAACGACCCGCACCTCGACGGCTCGTTCGCCATCAACGAAGGTCTGCGCAAAGGCCGGCGCCTGTTACGCGACCTCGCCGAGATGGGCATGCCCGCGGGTTGCGAATTCCTCGACCCGATCACGCCGCAGTTCTTCGCCGACCTGGTGAGCTGGGGCGCCATCGGCGCGCGCACCACCGAATCGCAAGTGCACCGCGAACTGGCGTCGGGTCTGTCCGTCCCCGTCGGCTTCAAGAACGGCACCGACGGCAACCTGCAGATCGCTTTCGACGCCATTCGCGCGGCGGCCAATCCGCACCACTTCTTGTCGGTGACCAAGGAAGGTCTCGCCGCGATCGTCGCCACACGCGGCAATCCCGATTGCCACGTCATCCTGCGCGGCGCCAACGCCGGCCCGAACTACAGCGCCGAACACGTGACCAAGGCCGTCGACGCGCTGGTGCGCCACGGCTTGCCAGCGCGCGTGATGATCGACTGTTCACACGGCAACAGCAGCAAGGACTACAAGAAGCAGCCCGAGGTCGCCGCCGACGTGGCCAAGCAGATTGCCGGCGGCTCCGCCGCGGTGTTCGGCCTGATGCTCGAAAGCCACCTGATCGGTGGACGGCAAGACCTCAAAGCCGGTTGCCCGCTGACGTACGGCCAGAGCATCACCGACGCCTGCCTGGGCTGGGATGAAACCGTGCCGGTGATTCATCGGTTGGCGGAAGCCGTGCGGCATCGGCGCGTGCGTCGCGGTTGACGTCGATGCGTTCCCGTGCGGAGTGCGATGTGCGGCGTGCGGCGTTTCTTCTACGTGGGTAAGTGGTGTTCAAAACGAGGCTGGAATGAGGACGACATGACAGCGCTCACCATCCTCGCCAACAAAACGCCGCACGCCGGACGCCGGACGCCGGACGTCCAAGCGAAGCTCGTAACGCCGCACTCCGCACGCCGCACGCCGCACCCGCGAGCGAAGCGAGCGTCCTATGGTTGACGAAGCCGACTCCGAAGCCCTGCGCAACGAAGTGCCGGTCGAACGTGTCCTGACGGGCACGCACCGCGTCCTGAAATTCACCGTCGGGCGTGTGCACGGCAAAGGCTGGCGGCTCGACAAGTACCTCGCCGCGTTGATGCCGACCATCAGTCGCGCAATGATCCAACGTTGGCTCGAACGTGGTGCCGCGACCATCGATGGCGTCGCGACCAGTGGACGCCCGTCGATCCACCCTGGGCAACGCATCGTGCTGATGGCGCCGCTGCCCGAACGCGACGATGATCAGCGCTATCCGCAGCCGCTGGAGATCCTCTACCAGGACAAGTGGTTGCTGGCGGCGAACAAACCCCCTGGCCAGCTCGCGCACCAAGCGGGCAAGACCATGACCGGCACGTTGCTCAACCAGGCGCAGGACTGGTTCGAAGCGCAGGGCGGCGATCCCCAGCAGGTGCGCCTGATCAACCGCATAGACCGCGATACCTCGGGCATCGTGCTGTTGTCGCTCGACGTCGGCGCACACAGCACGGTAGCGCAGGCGATGGAAGCGCGCGACCTGGACAAGGAATACCGCGCGATCTGCCACGGCTCGCCCGCCGACGATCACGGCGAATGGCGCGATCCCATCGGCGAAGGCCCGGCGGAAACCATCCAACGCGTGGTGCGTCCTGATGGGCAGGATTGTCATACGGAGTTCTTCGTGTTGGAACGGGCGAAGGACTTCTCGCTCCTGCGTTTATTGCTCCACACCGGTCGCCAACACCAGATCCGCATCCACGCCGCCCATAATGGTTGCCCACTGGTCGGCGATTGGGTCTATGGCGAGCCGTGCCAGGAACTCGACGGCCAGGCCCTACACGCGGCGCTGATGGAGTTCGCCCATCCGGTAGAAAAACGCACCGTGCGCATTGAGGCACCGTTCCCACGCAAACTCGCCGAGCTGTGGGCACACCTGAAGTCCGGCGGGGCCCTTACTCCACGGGGACGCAGCGAAGAACAGAACTCCAAACTCGGCCGCACTCCGCCCGACGACGGCGTCCGCCGCCCCAGTTGGCTGACCGCCGAGGAATTCGATCTGCTGCGGCGGGAAGCCGGGGAATAGCCGCAAGCGTGGCGAACGGTCCGGTTGCCGGTTGCCGCCACTGCAAGTGGTTTCATACCTCGGTCATGCCTCGCACGAGCGTGATATTGCCGGAAGAGCTACAACGGCGTGCGGCCGAGGTTGCTCGTCGGCGTGGCCTATCACTGAGTCAGCTGATCCGTCAGTGTCTGGTGCGCGAAATCGCCCTCGACCAGCCGAAGGAGACGAAGGATCCGTTCTGGAACGCCACAGAGTCCTTCCGCAGCGGACGTACGGATCTGTCCATCCGCCACGACGACGAGTTGTATGGTCTGCTCGGCAAACGCTGACGCGGTTAATCAACGTGGCACGGGCGTCTCGCCCGTGGTGTTGTGTTCACGGCCACGGGCGAGACGCCAATGCTGTAAAGCCAAGGCGCGTCCCGCAGGGACGCTGTGGTAATAGCCCGGCACTTCAGTGCCGGGACTAGCGGCGAAAAATGTTCTAGTCCCGGAGGGACGGCTGAAATCTCAATAATTTCAGCCGTCCCTCCGGGACTAGCGAAAAATCGGCACCCGTTCCCGGCACTGAAGTGCCGGGCTATTACCAGGCCTCCCCTACGGGGCGGCGACAGCGCTTAGCTAAACGGCATGGCGGCCGAGTTCCCGGCGGACGTTCTCGGCTGTTTCGCTAGGGCCACTTCCCTCGTCTGGGAAACTCCAACGTCGCCGCTCGGTGCCAGCAGCCATCGGATGTCAGTTCCAGGCTGACCAAAAACGTCACTGACAGGGCCGGTGCCAGCAGACAAACCACGACCCATCAACCGAGCAACGCCGTTTTTGCCCAGTACTGCAGCCGGACGGGCCGTTATGGCGCAGATAAGCTCGGCCATGAGCCATGGCACGAACCCTGCAACAGAGGTGATCGTGCGGTAGAATCACCCCGCACCCACACACGCACCACCCAACCCCAGGAGTTTCCCATGCGTAAAGGCTTCACCCTCATCGAACTGATGATCGTCATCGCGATCATCGCCATCATCGCGGCCATCGCGATCCCCAACCTCCTCGAATCGCGCATCGTCTCGAACGAATCCGCTGCCGGTACCAGCCTGAAGTCGGGTGTTTTCCCGGCCCAGGTGCAGTTCCAGTCGGGTGGTTACGCTGATGATGCCACGGCGGCTCCTATTTTCGATGCCTCAACCCCCCCATCGGGCACCGGCGGCAATGGCATCGGTGACTACGCGGCGATGTATTCCCAGATGTCGGGCGGCAATGTTCTTAACGGTAATAACACCCCTGGTGCCCTTGTGCTCGCCTTGTTGCCGACCTCATGGAATGATGCGAGTACCACCGGCCCCCATTCCCCGACGATAAACAACTACGTCTTCGGTCTGGGTGCTCAAAATGAACTGGGATTCGGCGCCGCTTGTTACCCGAGCGATGAAGCGGACAGCATCGGTCGTCGCTGCTTCGCCATCAATGGCAGTGGAACGGTCTATTCGACCGCTCCTGCAGCGACGAATCCGGCAACCCTTGTCACGACCGCCGCTGAAGACGGCGGCGCGTTCACTCCGTTTGGTTCTACCTCCTTCCGTACCTTCACCGCCACGGGTTGGTCGATCTACAAGCGCTGATCCCTCAGCGTTGTGTCTGAGAAATCTCCAGGCCGTTTGGCCTGGAGATTTTTTTTGATCGCAGTGGCGGACGAAATGCGTCAGATCCACCAGCGTAACGAGGGTGCATGAAAACGACCGATCAGGTGGCCTTGGCGCCGGCCAGTGCGGCGGTCATTTCGCTGCTGATGTCGGCGTCGTTCGTGCTGTCCTACCTGACGCTACGCGCGTCGCCGGTCGATCTGGGCGCGCTGTTGTTGTTGTTGCTGCCGTTGTATTGGGTCACCAGCCTGCCAACGACCAAGCTGGTCGACGGCTGGGTAGGGCTGTGGCTGACCACGGCACTGGTGTGGTTAGGATGGATGATCGGGATCCAGGCGTTGTTACCCGCGGCCCTGCCCAGCGGCTGGTGGCATGTGGTCGAACGCAGTGCGGGATTGGTGGCGATGGTGGTGGTC
>JANPLC010000380.1:0-2638 GCA_031426335.1 Planctomycetota bacterium | reverse complement strand
TTCGATTCTGCGGCCCTCCTCTCACCTCTGCGTCTCTGCGGTTCGATTCGGCTGGAGCCATCGGAGACTCACACGAACGCGACGGCTTGGACGTGGTCGGGGGTCTTCAGTACCTGTTTCCAGGTGATGGCGTCTTTCGACACCAGCAGGCGTCCTTTGTAGGCCGCGCCGACGAACACGCCGTTGCCGTAGGCGACGGATACTGGCGGATCTTCGTTGGGTGAGCGTTTCCACTTCACGCCGTCGGGTGAGGAATACGTCGCGCCCAGGCCGACGGCGACGAATTCTTTGCCGGTGAACACCACGGCGTGCAAGTGCTCGCCTTCCTCGCCCATTTGTTTTTCACCCCAGCGCAAGCCGTCGGGGCTGACCATGCGCAGGCCGTGCAGACCGACGCCGACGTAGCGACCATTGCCGTGTACGATCGCGATCAGGGTGTCGGCGATGGATTGGTTCTCGGCGTCCTTCCACGTGCGGCCATCGGCGGAAACGGATTTGAGTCCGTAATTACCGATGCCCAGCCACTGTTTGCCGTCCCAGATCACTTTGTTGAGCGAGCGTTTTTCGCGCTTGAAGCGCTCGCTCCATTTCACGCCATCATCCGACCACTGCATGTTGCCGCCGTCCTCGGCGTTTACGCCTCCGGACAACAGCGCCAAAAATCCCGACGGACTCGCACCGAGGCTGCGCAGCATGTAGACGTAGTCGGACTTCTGCTTCTGCATCTCCCACTTCTGCAGATCAGTGCTGTGATAGAAAACGTTCTCGCCACTGCCGGCCATGCCGGCGGTGACGACGCAGCCTTTGGTTACGGCAATGCTGCCGAGCGTGTGCGGCTTGTCGGCCATCTGCGGCGTCGACCAGTCGCTGCCGTTCTTGGACACCATGCGCAGGCCCATGCGGCCAACGGCGACAAACGCGCCGAAATCTGGTTTGTCAGTGGGCATGAAGATTTCCTGGGGAGAGATTAACCGCAGAGACGCAGAGGTGAGAGGAGGGCCGCAGAGATGAGAAACTGAAATCGTTCCGCTCTGCGGCCTTCTTCGTGCCTCTGCGTCTCTGCGGTTCGATCAGCGGATTCATGTGAGATTCCCGAGACGACTGGTGCTGCCCCCGAACGACTCGCGGCGATCACCCATGCGATCGAGCATCTCCAGGTAAAGATTGGCCACCGGCGTATCCATTGGCAGCGCGACGTGGCGACCTGGACGCAGCGTGCCTTTGCCGCGGCCGGCGAGCAGCAGCGGATAGTCCTTGGTGCCGTGGCCGCCGTTGGCCATGTAGCTGGTGTACATCACCATGCTGTTGTCGAGCAGACTGCTGCCCGCTTCGTCGATGGCGCGCATCTTCGTCAGCACCTTGGCGAACTGCACCGAGTACCACTCGTGGATCTGGCGGCAGGCCTCGCGCGACAACGGATCGGCCTTACTGATCGGGTCAGCGTTGGCCTGGTGTTCGAGCGTGTGGTGGTGGAACTCGTTGGTCACCGTCACCACGCCATCCCACAATTCACCGTCGGTGCCGAAGGACATGGTCACCACGCGCGTGGTGTCGGTTTGCATGGCAAGAATGCCGAGCGTGGTCATCAACTCGATGTACTCCGCGCGCGCTTCCGGGTCCTGGTCGTCCCAGCGCAGTTTCCAGCCTTTGTCATCTTTCGGCAGTGCGAGGTTGGAGCCCTTGCCACCGCCGCTGCTGCGATCCGCCGCTTCGTTGGCGGCGCGTTGATCGAGTTTGACGATGCGTGATTCCAGGCTGTGTACGGCTTCGAGAAACTCACCGATGCGCGTCTGGTCGGCCTTGCCCAGGCGCTTCTGCAGCGCCTTGGCGTCATCCAGCACCAGGTCGATCACCAAACGTTCGTCGGAAGCCGCCTGGGGTTTGGTCTTCGCTGCGGTGGTTGCGGTCTTCGCCGCTTTCTTGTCGCGCGACCACGTCGGCACACTCGGCGCGCGGCCTTTGAACAGGCGATCGAACACCTGTTTGGGATCGCCTTCGTACGGCACGGTGGTGCCGCCGGCGCTCCACGAGTACGTTTGTTCGCCGTTGGGCTGGCCCAGTTCGAGCGACGGCAAGATGGTTTCGCCTGCCTGGGCAGTGGCGGCAGCCTGATCGATGGACACCGTCGACTTGGGCACCTTGCCTTCCCAGACGAATTCCTTTGCTCCGGTCAGGTGCAAGCCCGCGCAGTGCGTGTGCGCGTTGCCGCCACCAGTCTGTTTGCCGAGTTGCGACAAACCGGAGAGCACCAGGAGTTCGGATTTGTGCGCTTCGAGCGGACGCAGGATCGACGGCAGTTTCTGCAGCGGGCCGTCTTTGTCCGGCTTCCACGATTCGACCACCGTGCCACCGGCGACGGTGATGATGAACTGGCGCAGCGGCGGACGGCCATCGTCCTGGTTCGCGGGTTCAGCGCCCCAGGCGGGTTTCAACGATTCGAGGAACGGCAACGCGAGCAGTGCACCGGCGGCTTTCAGAACATGGCGACGATTCATCATGGGCTGGTTCCAGGAGTGAGAAGATCAACCGCTGCATCCCGTGAGGGATTTCTTTTGATCTGCTTCCCACTGTTGCGTCTTGCGGCAGTGGGAAGTTTCATTTCCACCCATGCCCGTTCTTAAAGACACGCAAAACGAGC
>JANPLC010000379.1:0-4064 GCA_031426335.1 Planctomycetota bacterium | reverse complement strand
GGACGGCACGTCGGTAGCGCTTCTTCACACCTTTGCGCAGCGTGGTTCTCACGGTATTCGCTGACGCTGAATCCCAGCGGGAGGGGATGAGATGACCAAGGCGTGGACGTATTTGCTCACCGGTTCCGGTACCGAGATCAGCACGCCGAAAGCCGCTCAGCTGACGGAGGCGATCGCCGAGATGTACCAGGAACTCCTGCCCGAGATGAGCGCTAGCGATGCCAGCGCACCGGCCAGCATCGCTCTGCGCTCGGGGCATGACCTCGGTCCGATGTACGTCCTGAGTATTGCTCGTGGTGGCCTCGCCACCTGGGAGGAATGGGCGAATCAGGAGTATGAGGCGGAGCTCTGTCCGGCGCGCGAACAGGATCTGTCCGAGCAACAGGCGTTCAAACTGATGTCGCATATTCTGTCAGGCAACATCGATCGCGTGCGTGCGGCGTTCGCCGATGCGGTCGAGAAATGAAATCCGTGGCACGGGCGTCTCGCGCCTCTCGCCCGTGAGTGGGCGACTCCGATCACGGGCGAGACGCCCGTGTCACGGAAGCACTACCCCGCGCGCCCGCCGTACAGCGCCGCGACCACCTGCTCGATGGTTGGTTCCTCGATGCGCACATCCGCCACCGGCAGGAGACCGAAGCAACGTTGCAATAGCGCTGCGCTGTCCTGTCCGGCATCCACCGCTGCCACCAGCTCGACCGGATTGGTCTGCGTCCATGCCACGCCATCCGTCGGCAGGGTGGTCAACTGCGCCAACTCGACCGCCTCACGCATGGTCAGCAGCAGCCGTTTGCGCGCGCCGTATTTCGACTTCAGCGCCTCCAGCCGGCCATCGTGCATGATGCGACCATGATCGATGACGACCACGCGTGACGACAATGCCTCGATGTCCTGCATGTCGTGGGTGGTCAGCAGGATGGTGGTGCCCTGCTCGCGGTTGAGCTCGCGCAAGAACGCGCGCAGGCGGGTCTTGGTCACCACATCGACGCCGACGGTCGGTTCGTCGAGGAATAACACCGGCGGATTGTGCAGCAGGCTCGCCGCCAGATCTGCCTTCATGCGCTGGCCGAGCGACAGCTTGCGCACCGGGGTTTTCAGGAACTCCTTGAGTTCCAGCACCTCGTCGAAGCGCTTGAGGCGCGCCGCGTAATCCGCGGGCGTGACGTCATAGAGGTGACGCAGCAGCTCGAAGCTCTCGCCCACCGCCAGATCCCACCACAATTGGCTGCGTTGGCCGAACACCGCGCCGACCGTGCGCACGTAACGACTTCGTTCGCGGTGCGGATCGAAGCCGTTGACACGGATGGTGCCGGCGGTTGGCACGAGGATGCCGGTGAGCATCTTGATGGTGGTGCTTTTTCCGGCGCCGTTCGGACCAATGTAGCCGATAATCTCGCCACGGCCGATGGTCAGCGAGACGTCCTGGACGGCTTTCAGCTCACGGTAATTCCGGAGGAACAGATCGCGCACGCTGCCGATGAAACCTGGCCGCCGGTCGAAGGTGCGGAAGGTTTTGCTCAAACCCTGCGCGACGATCACCGGTGACGCGTTGGTCGAGGGCGGAGCAACGCTGGCGGTAGTCGCGGAGGCAGTGGTCACGGGCCGCATGGTGTGATCCACCCGCAGGAGGCCAAGGGCCTGGACGTCCACCATCGGCACGCGGTGCGGATGTCGGAGAACGCAACGGTTGACAGGCCGCGAATGTCCTCGCGCCGTTCAAGGTTGCAGGCGGGGCTTGAGACGATCGCCGGCGTGCCGTATCTTTGAGGCAGGAACGCAGGGATGTCCCAACCACTGCTGGCATTGACCCATGATTGGCACCGGCAGCGCGCGCAGTTGCGCAGCGGTCGCCTGCGTCCGCCGCCTTTGGTGGCGTCCGGTATTGATGTCGCAGCGGGTGCTGATGGACGCGTGGTCACGCTCGGTGGACTCGCGGTGATCTTCGGTGTGTTCCCCGCCAGCCTCGAAGAGTTCGTCGATCTCGCGCGTTCTCGTCTGCACCTTGGCCAAGGCCAAGCGCGCGAACTCGATGCCGTGCTCAACACCCGCATCATGGCCATGTGGGCGTGGCTGCCGACGCAGCGCCGTGACTGCTACCTGGAACTGGATCGCGCGACGGGTGACGAGCACCTGTGGCTGATGGGTCCGGGTGCCGGCGAAAGTACGGAGATCACCCTCGACGACGATCACGATGATCTCGACGCGGCGTTCCTCGATGCGCTGGTGCTCAACGGCCCTGGGCATTGGGGCGGCGAAAGTGGTCTGGCTAAACTGGTCGAACGCTTTGGTCATCAACCCTTGTTGGTTGCGGCGCAGGTCGCCGACCTGCTTGATCACCATCCCAAGGATCCAACACGGGCGCTGGATTTCGTGCGTGCACGCTGGCCGGCGCTGGGTGCGGAAGACGAAGCCGCATGGGCGCCGCTCGCTGACAACGAACATCCGTGGGTGGCGGTGCAGCTCGGACGGCTGGCGCTGCGCTTGGGCCATGTGCGCGCGGCGCGTTTGCTGCTGCGGCAGGGTGGCCAGACCGAAGTGGCGCCGGTGGCGCATTTCGATCTCGGGCAAGCGTGCGAGGTGCTCGGCGACCTCACCACCGCCGAGTCCGCCTTCGCGCGTTACGCATCGGCACGCGCGAGCGATCCCGATGCGTGGCGTCGGCTGCTGCTGTGCCGCGTGCGCCTCGGTCACTTCACGGTCGCCGAAGAAACGCTGAAGCGCTACCGCGGCGTTGGCGGCAAGGACAAGGATCTGGTCGAGCGCTTCCTCTCCATTCTCTTGCGCTCCAACCTACGCGGTCAGGAACGCGCGCGCATGGTCGGCTGGTTGTGCGCGCGCCTGTCGGAAACCGTGCCGCGTCGTCTGTCAATCGAATCGTTGATCGAAGAGGCCAGTGAGCGCCGCGAGCACCACCAGCACCAGATCGAAGTGTTGCATTTGGCCGCGCTGGTCGACCAGTTACGCCTGGATCTGCGCGAGCGCCTGCCGCTGAGCGTCACCGGTGGCCAGCTCGACGACTTGGTGCGCGTGGTGTTGCTGACGCTGCCCCTGATGGCCAGCCGTCGTATCTCGCCCATCGCGGTCGAAATGGATCCACAGACCGCGGCCGAACGCCATGTCGGCAACGCCGCAGCCCTGTGGGCGACCCTGCACCTCGGCGATGATTTCGCGCTTGGTGCCTTAGGTGAAAGTCCAGCGGTTCATGAATTGGCCCGTTATGCCGTCGACGGGCGCAGTAACCGGGAATGAACCACCGGCCGGGACCGGCGTTTAATGCCCTCCCTTTTCCTGACCCTTCGTGTGGCCCCATGTCCGACCGCAACCGTTCCAATCCGCGCCGAGTGGATCGCTTCTACTTGCTGGCCATCATTGGCTATGCGCTGCTCGCCGCGGCCTTCATCGGGTATTTCATCTGGCGCGTAGTGGTGCACTGATCGCCGGTGGTTCCCGGTGGCTGATTAGGCTGGTCGTCGCTGGTCTGGCCAAGTTCGCCACGATCGCTAGACCTGGGCCATGAGCAGTCTTGAAGCCTTGTTGCTGCTGCTCGATGACCCCGATCCCGCGGTGCATGACGCGCTGGTCAACCGCCTCAGCAGTGATGCCGACCTGCTGACGCAGGCCTGGACCCTGGCCCTGGAACGGTCTCAGCAGCCCGCCGTGCTCACGGCCCTGGTGCTGCGTCAGGATGCCGAGGCCCTGGTCGATGCCTTCGCTGAAGCGGATCAGCTCGAAGCTGGTGTGTGGTTGCTGCCGCGCATCGAGCTGCCGCGACGCGACTACCGTGCGCCGGGTACACGCGCGCTTGATGAACTCGCCGCACGTATCCCCCACGCCAGCGATGCCTGGATGGTGGCGCGATTCCTGGGTGATGACTGCGGATTCACCGGCGCGCGCCAGGACTATGACCATCCCCTAAACAGCCTGCTGCCATCGGTGTTGGAACGCCGCGTCGGCTTGCCCATCAGCTTGGTGGTGTTGTGGGTACTGGTGTGCCGCCGCTTGGGCCTGGCGTGCGAACCGATCGCGCTGCCTGGACACGTGGTCGGTCGCTGGCCTGGCGGCTA
>JANPLC010000378.1:0-4364 GCA_031426335.1 Planctomycetota bacterium | reverse complement strand
GCTTGGAAATCGTCCGTGGGGTAAGGCAGAATTGCCCCTGGCCGAGTGCAACTCGGCGATCCCAGGAAACGTCGCCGCTGCTTCTTTGGCGATGGGTGATCCCGCTGCGTGTTCCGGACTCCAGGGAGATGATTCACCTCTTGCCTCTCCCCATTTGTTATCTATTGAGTATTTATGCTCCCGCTGCCCGTTCTGCTCGCCGCGCTGATCCTGCCGACGTTCGCGGCGCTGATCTACGGCGGGACCAAGGTGGCGATGATCGTCGGCCCGCTGCTGGCCGGTTGGCGTTGGGGCTGGCCGACACCGCCGATGCGTCAGCAGTCCTGGGGACGTAGCGCCGGTGAAGGCCTGCTGCTCGGCGTGGTCATGGGTGGCGCAGTCATCCTCGCTGCGCTTGGTCCGCTCGCCTGGCTGCTCGACCTCGCGACGCCGCAGATCGCGGCGAAGATTGCGGAGTTCAATCTCACTTCGACAACTGCTTACCTCACGCTCGCGTTGGGAATCAGCCTGTTTCACAGCGCGTTTGAGGAATGGTACTGGCGCTGGTTCGCCGTCGGACAGCTGCACGCGCGGATGCGTCCGACCGCCGCGCATCTGTTTGGCGGACTCGCCTTCGCCGGACATCACATCGTGGTGTTGTGGGTCTATGCCGGACCGCTCGCTGGTATTGCGCTCGGCTTGGTGGTCGGTGGCGCCGGGGTGTGTTGGAGTCTGTTGCACCGCCGCCAGGGCAACCTGCTCGGTGCCTGGATCGCCCATGCTTGCTGTGACGTCGCTGTCATGTTGCTGGGCTGGTGGGCACTGCATCCGACTGCGTCATGAATAAGCCGTCACCGTCCATCATGCCCATGAATCAAACAGGCGGATGGGCTTGCCCCCCTGCCATGCCAGGCCCAGTATCCCGTCCCATGGCCCTGCCTGCTCCAGTCGTGCCCTTGTCCGAAGTCGCGGTGATCGACGAAGCCGCCGTAGCCTTGGGCCAGGATCTCGGCCAGTTGATGGAAAACGCCGGCGCGGCCCTCGCTCGCGAAGCCGAACGTCTAGTTCCTGGTGGCACGGTGCTGGTCGCTTGTGGGCCGAACAACAACGGCGGCGATGGCTACGTCTGCGCACGTCTGATGGCCGAAGCCGGCCGCGAGGTGCTGCTGTGGCCGGTGGTGCCGCCGAAGAGTTCGCTCTGTCAGGAACAGGCTTCACGCCTGCCGCCGTCGGTGCGCATCATCGATAAGGCGCCGAGCGTGACGCCGGCCTTGCTGATCGACGCGATTCTCGGTGCCGGCGCGCGTGGTCGTCCGCGCGAACCCATCGCCCATGCGCTGGTTGCCCTACGCGCCTTGGGTTGCCCGATCCTGGCGGCGGACGTGCCGAGCGGCATCGGCACCGAACTGTGCCTGCCGGCGACGCTGACGTTGTGTTTCCAGGTGGCCAAAGCCGAACTGCTGCGTCAAGCCGGCCTCGGCGAGTTCAAGACCGTCGACATCGGCGTGGTGCCGACGGCGTATCAAGAAATCCAGCACGCCTGTCTGCGGCGTTTCCCACCGCTCAAACGTTCGGGCCACAAGGGCACCCACGGTGAGCTGCTGATCATCGGCGGCGGCGCGTTCCCAGGGGCGTTGGAGTTCTGCGCCCGTGCGGCGGTGATGACCGGTTGCGATCTGGTGCGCGCGTGGACCGGCGGTGGGCCGACGTTGCCACCGACCATCGTCGTGCACCGCGAAACCGACGGCACGCTCAACCCGGCGAATCCGGAAGAACTCACACCGATGCTGGTGCGCGCCAGTGCGGTGCTGATCGGACCGGGCCTTGGTCGTGCGCCGGGTGCGGTCGAAGCGGCGCAGCAGGCGTTCTCCCTCGCGGTGGAAATGGGTGTGCCGATCATCCTTGACGCCGACGCCATTGCGGCGCTGACCGACGTGTTGCGCGATATGCCGGAGAGCGACGCGCGCATCCTCATCACGCCGCACCGCACCGAGGCGCGCAATCTGCTTGGCGGCCCCGTCGATGACGACGCGCTCCACGCCTGGGCACGTCCCGATCGCGTACTGCTAGCCAAAGCCGTGGTCGACTTAGTCACCGACGGCCGCCGCTGGCAACGCAATCCGCGCGGCAATCCGCGCATGGCCGTCGGCGGCACCGGCGACGTGCTCGCTGGCGTCGCTGCGGGATTGATGGCGCGCGGCGCGACGCCCTTCGACGCCGCACGTATGGCGGTATTGTGGGTGACGACTGCCGGCGACCGGCTGTGGTTGGAACAGGGGCCGTGTTACGACGCGTTGTCAGTGATCAACGAACTGCCGGCGACCTTGAAGGCACTGCTCAAACCGATGTCGATGTGGCCGCCGGTTACCGGGTAGGCTACAGGCTACAGGCTACAGACCTCCGGGCAGAACATCAGACCTGTGGTCTGTAGCCTGTAGCCCTTTCATTCACGGCTCAAACGCCGCCGCATCCACGACTTTTTCGCGAATGCCGGTGACCACCCAGCGATGCGTCACCTCACCCGAACCGTGCTCCACCTGCATCGGCATGCCGGGCACCGTGGCGAGGACCGCCAGCAAACTGTCTGGCTCCTCCATCGTCGCGACCAGCAGGCACAGCGCGTAGGGGTTCGGCAGCGACGGTGCCACCAGCACGGTGAACTTCTTGCCCTCGGCTTTGAGCTCAATGCGGCGGGTGGTGAGGCCGAGTAGCGGCAGTTCGGGGGCCGATGGTTCGATCACCAGCGGTGGCGGCATGGGTGCCAGAACCACCGGCTCTGGCGCGTCGGCGCCCATCACCAGCGCCGTGTTGGTCGCGCGGTCGACCACCAACCGTGGCAGGTCGCTGAGCACAGCCATGCGCTGTTTATCGATGACGAAGGTCATGGTGCCGATCGCGACCACGCCACCGCGAGCCAAGGCGATGCGCTCCAATTCCGCCTGGTACACCCCGATGTCGGCGCGCAGGGTACGAGCGACCACGGTCGACGCGGTGGTCAGATCCGTCTTGGCGCGCGCCATGCGCTCCTCGATCAGCTTGGCGTAGTCGTCCAACTCCGCTTTGTCCGGCCCGACCACGCCGGTGGGGCCGACCATGGTCTGCTGCACGGTGATGGTGCCGCTCCAGTCGCCGGTGGCGGCGCTAGCCGCACCCGTGGCGCAAATTCCCAGCAGCAGGATCAAGATCGCACGCATCGTCTTGGCTGTACCCAACCTAAACACCACCACAACTGCCGTAGGTGGCGGGGGTCACCTCTTGCCCCCAGCGAAGTCGTCCAATGATGCGCGACCCCTTCGTTTGGAGCCCGCGTTGACCACCGCGACCCTCGACCATCTCGACCTGCTGGAGCAGCAGAGCGTTTATATCTTCCGCGAAGCCTTCAAGCACTTCGATCGGATGTGCATGTTGTGGTCGATCGGCAAGGACTCGACCGTGCTGCTGTGGCTCGCGCGCAAAGCGTTCTTCGGCCACATCCCCTTCCCGCTCGTGCACATCGACACCAGCTACAAACTGCCCGAGATGATCGAGTACCGCGATCGCCTCGCGCGCGAATACAAGCTGACGATGATTTACGGCCAGGACGAGGCGACCATCGCGAGCGGCAACACTTACCCGGCCACCGCCCATCTGCCGGTCGACGACCCACGGCGGATGACGCGCAAGCAGTGCTGCGCTCTGCTCAAGACCGGTGCGCTCAAGGCCACGCTCCAAGGCACCGGCGTGCGGCGGAAACTCAACCTGACCACCGGCAAGTACGACATCGATCCCGATCGCGAACCGTGGCACGGCGTGATCGTCGGCGCGCGTAGTGACGAAGAAGGCAGCCGCTCGAAGGAGCGCTACTTCAGCCCGCGCGACAAAAACAACGCCTGGGACGTGGGCGACCAGCCGCCCGAGCTGTGGAACCAGTTCAAAACCGACTTCGCGCCTGGCACCCACGTGCGCATCCATCCGTTGCTGGATTGGACCGAGCTGAACATCTGGGAATACATCAAGCGCGAGAACATCCCGACGGTGCCGCTCTACTACAATCAGGGCGACGGAAAACGGTATCGCTCGCTTGGCTGCGGTCCCTGCAATACGCCGATCGACTCGCAGGCGAAAAACGTCGACGAGATCATCGCGGAACTGAAGAGCGGCAAACTCAAAGACATCGCCGAACGCGGCGGCCGCGCGCAAGATCAAGAAGGCCGTGGCGGCCTCGAGGATCTGCGGCGCGACGGGTATATGTGATGGACAGCCGTGCGGAGTGCGGAGTGCGGCGTGCGACGTTGAAGGCACCTGTTCTCCCAACGCCGCACGCAGCACGCCGCACGCCACACCACTTCATTACGTGAACCAACCCATGACCACCCAGCCATCTTCATCCTCAGAAATCAGCGTCG
>JANPLC010000377.1:0-2065 GCA_031426335.1 Planctomycetota bacterium | reverse complement strand
GGCAAAGCGCTTGCCCATGTAGGTGTAGTTGAGCGACACCTCACCCGCACCACCGGGCAGGAAGTAGGTGGGCTGCAGCGACCAGTTCATCTTGGGCGAGCGCTCGGGCAGATTGCCGGAATAGGCCAGGAGCTCAGCGCGCGCACCCGAGGCGCTTGGGCCGACCACATCCGTGATCTTCAGCTTGTGATCCTGCGCGACGCCGAACAGGGCGATGCTCAGCTCCCGGATCGGCCGCACGGTGAGGTCGAACTCCAGGCCGCTGACTTCGAGGTTGGCGATGGCCGTGGTCGCGTCCGTATCGCCGGGCAACTGACGGGAAATGCCCCGGTAGTTGTCGTACTTGGTGTTGAAGTAGGCGACGGTGCCGGTGAAGCCCTTGGCCTTGTAGCGCATGCCAAGCTCCGAGAAGTCGATGCGCGTGACCGGGTTCTCGTTGTTGGCCTCGTAGCTAGAGGCATAGCGGCCATAGACCGCGATGTTGTCATTGATGAGGTAATTGGTGCCGGCGGTGTAGGAGTTCTCGCTGAACTTGCCCTTGTTCAGACCGGTTTTGCCCGACCACTGACCGCCAAAGAAGTTGTTGGCCATGATGTTGTCGCGATCCACGCCGCCGGCGGTGAAGGCGCCGGGAATCGGGCTCTGGCCCCAGGGAAAGTCGGCGCCTTGACGCGGGTGGCCTGTGAAGCTGCGGCGCTCGTGACGCACGCCCGCGTCGATGCGCCAGACGTCGTTCACCTTGAACTCATCGTTGACGTAGAGCGAGTTGGAGGTGGCCTCGCTGGCACCGCCGCCCTCACCCCAGGCACCGTACTGGAGCACGGACTTGTCGGTCAGATAGCCCTGGAGCTTGCCGTCCTTGTCCAGGGCGACGATGTCCATGCGGTTGGCGTTGTCACGCACATCCGAGAGGAAACTGGTGGCGCCGACGTTCTGATCCTTGGTGACCTTGGTCTTGAAGGCCAGCCAACCAGCGGTCAGGCTGTTGCTCGATGTGGTCCAGGTGGCAGCCACGTCGTTGACCGTTTCCTTGACGTAACGCAGATTCTTGGCAGTGACGTTTTCGGCCACCATGCCATTGCCGTTCATTGCGCCGAGTTGCTCGGCGCTGGAGAAGATGGTGCCGTCGTTGACGCGTTGCAGGGCCGGGGTGCAGGTGCCGCCGCAGGCCGCCGCAAAACGGGTCAGCATGCCCTTGACGTCATCGCGCTTCAGGCGCTCGGTGGCCTTGACCAAGCCGTCGTTGGAGAAGGAGAAGACCGAGTTGAAGTCGTTCTTGAAGTCCGTGTAGCGGCCCTTGGCGCGCAGAAGCACGCCGGGCGCAATCGGGGTCTCGAACTTGTAGCCCAGGGCGGTGGATTTGGTCTTGATGCCGTCGTTGATAGCGTCGTTGGTCTGGGAGGTGTAGCCATTGGCTGCTCCGGTGCGCACGGTCATGATGGCGTTGTCGCGACCGAGCATGGTGCCGTAGTTGGCCGACAGCCCCGGGATGCCTTTCGGGTTGGACAGGTTCTGCAGTGGAATGGGCAGCAAGAAGGTGTTGTGGTCGTCCACGACCTTGAGGTTGATGCTCCAGTCGGTGCCGTCCGGCGTCTTGCGGCCCAGGTAGCCGCGCACGATGCCGCCGCGGTCGGCCGTGAAGCCGGTGTCACGTACCGAATCCGAGGTGCGATAGAAGCCGCCGCCGCCCGCATACCAGCCGCCGCCCAGAGCGCCGCCGTAGCGCAGGTCGACGCGACGCGTGCCGTAGTCCGACAAGGTCGCGCGCATCTGGCCTTCGGCCTCGTCCTGGTTGGCGAAGGTCAGGAAGTTGACCGTGGCGCCGGCGCCATTCGCGGTCAGGATGCCCGAGCTGCCACCACGCACCACTTCGAGTCGGTCGATCATCAACTCTTGCTTGAGGACGGTGTCGGCCAGCGCGCGGGTGTAGAAGACCGGGAGGCCGTCTTCGAGAATCTGGATGAACTGCTGGCCGCCCCCGGGCAGGCCACGCACCGAGAAGTTATTGGAAGCTTCGCCGCCCGAGTCCTCGACGATCATCCCGGGCACCATTTCCAGCGCGCTG
>JANPLC010000376.1:0-8861 GCA_031426335.1 Planctomycetota bacterium | reverse complement strand
TGTGGGGGGTTTTATCAACACCAAAACTCCTTTTCTTCCTTTTGTCCGTTTGTCCTTTCTTCTTTTGGGGTGGGTTTTCACGGCCTTATTCCCGCACCTCCGGACTTCCGGACAGGCCGGCGTCCAACCGGCAATCATTCGCCACAAACCGCCCACGTCCGAGCACGTCCTCCACCACCGGATGGCGGCTCTCCACCAGTTCCAGCACCAGCGAGCCGTCGACCACCGGACGACACCAGCCAAGGCGGCGCGCGACATCGGCGAGCGCGGCGAGCACATCGATCGATGCGAGTGCGTGGGCGCAGGCCTGGATCTCGTCGAGCGCCTGCTCGGCGCGGTCGCGCAGGCGGGTGAAGTGCGCTAATTCCAGCGCATTGATCTTCTCCTCCGCCCCAAGTGCCTGGTCTTCGAATTCTTTGAGTTCCGGCGTGATGTAACGCTCGGCGCCGACTAGCGTCTGTTTGCGCACGAAGTGCGGCGGCACCTGGTCACCGCGGGCGCGCGACAGCTCGATGTAGTAGCCGAAGACACGATTGTAGCCGACCTTGATCTGTTTGAGGCCACAGGCGGCGGCTTCCCGAGCCTGATATCCGGCCAGCCAAGTGTCGGCGTCACGACGGATGCCGCGCAGACGATCGAGGTCGGCATCGACGCCATCGCGCATCAGTCCGCCCTCGCTGATGGTCAGCGGCGGATCGTCGACCAGCGTGCGGGTGATGTCGCGTACCAACCCGACGGCGGGATGGAGGTGCTCGTGCGCCAGCATCAGCAGTTCCGGAGCCGCCGCCTCATCGCCGAGCGCCGTGGCCACGACGGATGAGGCTTGCACGGTGGTGGCGAGGTGCACCAGATCGCGGCCATGGCAGCGACCGGTGGCGATGCGCGCGAGCAGCCGGTTTAGGTCGTAGACCTGCGCCAGTGCCGCGCGGACCTCGTCGCGGCGACGGTCATCGGCGACCAAGAACGCCACCGCGTCGTGCCGCGCGCTGATCGCGCTGAGCGTGGTCAGCGGGCGCGCCAGCCACTCCGCCAGCAGTCGTGCGCCAGCGGCGCTCTTGGTGCGGTTGATCGCGGCGAGCAGACTGCCCGTTGGCCCGTGGTCACGGCTGTTTTTCAGGAGTTCGAGGTTGCGGCGGCACGTCGCGTCGATCACCAGGTGATCGTCGTGGTGGAGACGCTGGATGCGCCGTACATGGCCAAGGGCCTTGCCGGTGCCACCGGGATTCGCCGCGCTGTCGGCGTAACGCAGGGCGGCGGCGGCGGCGGCGGCAAGGTGATCATCACCGGCTCCGATACCGAAGCCATCGAGTGTGGCGACGCGGAGGCGTTCTGTCAGCCACCGGCGTGCGTCCGCGGGTTTCCACGCATACGCCGCCAGTCCGGCGATCGGCGGTACCGGCACCGGTGCGCACAACGTGGCGAGCTGGGCGGCGGTGTCCTCGCGGCGTCGCAGTTCTTCCGGCACCAGCAACTCCGCCGGTGCGAGCCGCGCGAGGATCAGCGCCAGACGCTGCGCATCGTTGGCCGACTCGACGGTGAAGGCACCGGTGCTGGTATCGAGCGCAGCGACGCCGACCACTCCGCTAGCGACATCCAGTGCGGTGAGCGCCACCAAGTGGTTCGCCGCGCTGGCGTCGAGCGCGCTCTCATCGATCAGCGTCCCGGCGGTGATGACGCGCGTCAGGCCGCGCTTCACAATGCCTTTCGCAGTTTTCGGATCCTCCAGCTGATCCATGATCGCCACGCGTTTGCCGGCGGCGAGCAGTCGCGGCAGGTAGGTCGGCAGGCTGTGGTGCGGCACGCCGGCCATGGCGATGGGATGATCGGCGTCTTTGTTGCGACAGGTCAACGCCACGCCGGCGTGGCGTGCGAGCTCCTCGGCGTCGCCCATGAACGCTTCGTAGAAATCGCCCATGCGCATCAACAACACCGCATCCGGATGCGCCGCCTTGGCCTCCAGGTACTGGCGCATCATCGGGGTGTCGTGGGCGGATTTGGCCATGGTATAAGTGAAGGGACGGGGTTTGGGCTAGGGCGATTGGGCTGGAGTGTCAGATGCATCGTCACGGTGCCAGAATGACGACGCCTCACGGATGGTCCGTGAGGCGTCAGCAGCAAGATCGTGGTCAGAACCGCACGTCTCGCAGACGACCTACTGCAGCAGCGCCACATCCTCGACCAACACCAGTGGGATCGGTCCACCGCCCTGGCCGTGTTTGTCCGGCTCGATCGGTTGCACGTCGCCCTTCACGCCGACCAGGCGCCAGAAGAACTCGGAGAGCTGCAGGTCGACACCCGGCTTGGTTTTCACGAACGCGCAGATCTTGCCGTTCTTGTCGATGATGACGTGGTTGGTACCGGTGCCGGCAACCGCGCGTTCTTCGAGGAATCCTTGTGCGGCGAAACCGCCGACGACGGCCGGAGCCTTCGCCGCGGCATCCTTCAGGCCGGTAACGTCGGCCGGCTTTTCTGGTTTGGGCAGTGGATCGATCGCGGGTTTGTTCGCTGGGTCGGCCGGCTTTTCTGGTTTGGGCAGCGGATCGACCTTCACCACCACCGGTGGTTTGCCTGGCACGTCGCGTACTGGGGTGATCTTGTTGGCGCGCTGGACTTGGAGCGCGGCGGCGACCACCGGGGCGATACGGTCCTTCAAACGTTTGGCCGCGAGCTTCACTCGTTCGCTGGGATGGCCGTCGACCACCTGCGCCAATTGCACGTCGAGGTATTCCCAGTCGAGCGTCGCGGCGATCTCAACGTTGGTGTCGAGCGCCTCTTTATACGTGGCGTAACGCGCCAGGGCCTCGGCATTCACCTCGTCCAGTTTGTTGGCCTGTTGCTCCGCTTCGACTAGGCCTGGGACCTTTTCTTGCGGGATGACCAGCACGCTCTTGTGCACATAGGCCACTGCGCTCGGCGGGTAGACTGGCACCCAATCGCCGTTGCGTGCACGTTCCTTGATCTCGACCTCTTCGCCGAGCGCCAGTTCGGCGACGATGTTGCCGCCCTGACGCGAATCGTCGCGCACGCGCGCGCGATCCTCGATGACCTTGGCCTTCTTGCCCGAGGCATCCGGCTGGATGACCTTCTGGTGGATCCACGCCGAGCCTTCGCGCGGGAAACGTACCACGTACCACTCGGGCAGCCCCTGGGCGATGCCGAGGACGTCGACTGGTGCACCGACCTCCAGCGTCGCCACGACCTTGGCCTGAGTGCTCGGTCCAAAGCGCACGTTGCCCTTCTTGGACATGGTGGTCGCCACCGCCTGGGACTGCTCGGCCGGTGCATCCGCTGCCAGGAGCGGGACCGCCACCGGGACCAGCAGGGGGGCGGACAACGCGATCAGGGCCAGGGAGCAGGCTTTGAGCATGGACAGAACCTCCGCGCCGGAGCCTAGATTGGTGGCCTCTTTTGCAATGCGGTTGCATGGGGGCTTCGCCCCCACGGCCTTCGGCCTGCCCCCACGGGCTTTGTCGTGGTGCTTTTTGTTTGGTGGCTTCGCCCCCACGGCCTTCGGCCTGCCCCCACGGGCTTTGTCGTGGCTCAGGTTCGTCGGCTACGCCTCCTCACCTGTGGGCGGATGGGCTTCGCCCATTTTATCCGCCCACTGCCACTCGGCGCCCGGCCATCGCTTTCGCGATGAGCGGACCTGCCTGAGGGTGTCGGCGGGCGGGCGTTTGCGCCCTGCCCTGGCGCCTTAGCATGCCGCGCCGGAGAACCGCATGGTGCTGGAACGTCTGCGTCGTGGTGCGCCTGGTCATGAGGCCAAGAAGATCCCCGACGGTCTGTGGGTGAAATGCCCTGGCTGCGCCAAGACGGTGTTCAAACGTCTGGTCGAGGAACGCCTCGACACCTGCCCGGAGTGCAACCACCACTTTCCGATGCCGGGCTCGCGGCGCATCCAGAACCTCATTGACGAGGGCACCTGGACCGAGTTCGACGCTGACATGACCTCCGGCGATCCGCTCAAGTTCGTCGACAGCAAGCCGTATCTCGATCGCATCATCCAGCAGATGGCCAAGACCGGTCTCAAGGACGCGGTCATTTGCGGCACCGGCAAACTCGCTGGCCTGGGCGTCGGCATCGGCGTGATGGATTTCAGTTTCAACGGCGGCTCGATGGGTTCGGTCGTCGGTGAAAAACTCACGCGCATGATCGAACGCGCCACCGCGGCCAAGCAGGCGGTGATCATCGTTTCGACCTCGGGCGGTGCGCGCATGCAAGAAGGCGCGTTGTCGCTGATGCAGATGGCCAAGACCAGCGCCGCTCTCGGCCGTCATGCGCAAGCCAAGCTGCCGTACATCTCGGTGCTGACCAATCCGACCATGGCCGGCGTGATGGCGAGTTACGCCAGCCTCGGCGACGTGATCATCGCGGAACCGAAAGCCCTGATCGGCTTCACCGGTCCGCGCGTGATCAAGGAAACCATCAAGCAGGAACTGCCGGAAGGTTTCCAAACCAGCGAGTTCCTCTTCCAGCACGGCCAACTCGACCAGATCTGCACGCGTCAGGATTTGAAGGCGGAGCTAGGGCGGATTTTGCGCTACTTGATGGCGCGGTGACTTGCAGACGTCTGTCGCGTGCCTGACGCGATTCAAAAGGGGCTAGGGGTGAGGGCTAGGGTCGTGGTCACACGTTCTGCGCACCTGATCACGGTCGACCTTTGCACACGACCCTAACCCTATCCCCTAGTCCCTTTTCTTCCCCAAAACCCCTAGTCCCTAATCCCCGTGGCAATCAATTCCCCCGACATCCGCGCCCTGTGGGCCTCCGCCAAGGCGGTGTGTTTCGATGTGGATTCCACCGTCAGTCCTGACGAGGGCATCGACGTCCTCGCGGCGCAGGGCGGCGTCGGTGACCGCGTTGCTGAACTCACGCGCAACGCCATGGGTGGCTCGGTGTTGTTCCAGGATGCGCTGAAGGCGCGCCTCGACCTCATCCGTCCGTCACAGCAACTCATCGCTGATTGTCTGAAGGCGCATCCGCCGCAATTGACGCCCGGCATTGCTGAGTTGATCGGCAAGCTGGAACGCCGCGGTACGCACGTCTACCTGATCAGCGGCGGCTTCACCCACATGATCTTACCGTTGGCGAAACAACTCTCTCTGCCGCAGGAACGCGTGATCGCCAACGTCCTGCATTTCGCCCCGGACGGCAGCTATGCCGGCTTCGATGAGAACGCCTTCCCCAGCCGTAGCGGCGGCAAAGGCACGGCGATTCGCGATTTGAAGAACCGTTTTGGCTACGCGCCGCTGATCATGGTCGGTGACGGCGCCACGGACATGGAGGCGCGTCCGCCGGCGGATGGCTTCATCGGCTACGGTGGCATCGTCGTGCGCGAGAAGGTCAAGGCCGGCGCAGACTGGTTCGTTACCGATTTTTCCGAGCTGATCGCTGGGCTCGACGCACCGAGCGGACCTCGGCGCTCCGCCCCGCACTCGTGAGGTGTCCGCGATGAAACACTGGCTGATGAAAACCGAACCGGACGTATTCGGCATCCACACGCTCAAACAGAAGAAAGTCGCGCCGTGGGATGGCGTACGCAACTACCAGGCGCGCAATTTCATGCGCGACATGGCGGTGGGTGACCGCGTGTTGTTTTATCACTCCAACGCCAAGCCGAGCGGCGTCGCTGGCCTCGCGGTGATAGCATGCACCGCGTATCCCGATCACACCAGTTGGGATCCTGAGTCTGATCACTTTGATCCTGGTAGCACGCCCAAGAAGCCACGTTGGGACATGGTCGACGTGCAGTACGTCAGTACGTTCAAACGCTTGTTGTCGCTAGAAGAGCTGCGCGCCATCCCGGAGTTGTCCGGCATGTTGTTGTTCGCCCGGTCGCGCTTGTCGGTGCAGCCGGTCGAACCACACCACTACGAGGTCATCGTCAAACTCGCTGACGGTTGATCGCCCCTGGGACCGCGATCGGCCCGGCCGCTCTCGCGATTATCGATTCTTCACCGTTCACGCGGCCAGAGGCGTGCCGCGATCACCGCCGCCACCGGCACCAACAATCCGACTAGCAGATTGAGCCACGCCACGCCGCGCAGACTGAGTCCCAGGCTCTCGGTCAAGCGCACGAAATCATTGTCGATGCCGCGTTTCCCCATCAGGTAGGTGTGTTGGAACGCCGGATCGAACAGCAGCATCCAGCACATGCCGAGCGCATGGCTGAGCAGCGCCCAGGCAACCATGCCATAGAGCCAGCGTTCCCCTGGATAGACCTCAGCGACTCCTGTCAGAGCGCGATGCAAGAACACCGTGGCGATGATCAACTCGCCACCATAGCCCATCCACACAAACCACGCTTCATCGAGGCCGGTCAGGATCAGCAACGTTACAGCGATCGTCGCACTGCCCAGCGCCCAACGGAGCCAACGCTGCTCGCCGGACTGCCGCCACAGCATCACTACGCCGATGGCGTACACTGCCAACAACCACCAACGCCGTTCACCGGTCATGGTCACGCCTCCACCAAAACTGAAATCGAACGCGGGCAACGCTGGGCGTCCGACCAGCAACGCACCGGCAGCGTGGCCCATCTCGTGACAGAGGGTGGTGAAGAGCCACATGATATGGTTGGTGAACGGAATCAGCCAGCCGAACAACCACGCCAACGGCAACGTCGTCGCAGCGATCACCAGCCCACGCACCGTCACTCCGAGTACGTGGCCATCCAACCACGGTTCGGGAGGTGGTGGCGCCCCCGGCAATCCGGGAGCGAGTGCTCCAACCGCTTGGTCCGTGCCGCCACCGACGACGACGGGCTGCCCACACCGCGCACAGATCCACCCGGCAGCGGTTTTGCGTAGATTCGGATGGCTGCACTCCGCCATGCCCACAGCCTGCCGCTGCGCACACGCGGGAGCAAGCCGTGGCAAGCCGTGGAGTTCGCCGCTTCCCTCCGCCCTCCGCCTGCCGATGCTTACCCTCGTTGACAACTGAAGACATGGGGGCGAACAGGTATCGACGGTTTTACACCGGCGATTGCCGCGTGTCGTGGTGCGGGAGGCCACGTAAATAACCCGCAAAAAACTAAGTGCCGACGATCACGTCGAGTACGCTCTCGCTGCCTAATTTAGCAATAAATTAGATAGTGAGACGAGACCATCCCATTGCCGATGCTGGCGATGGTCTCCCTAATAATCATCGGCTGGCTGGGGGAGTTGTCCGGTTACCCTTGGCGAGAGACATCGGGCTGGTCTATGAGTCGGGCTGGCAGTGGCCTTGCTCGTAGATGAGAACAAATTTACTGCCTACACACGTAGACGCGTCGTACGAATAAAGCCGGACCCGGGTTCGATTCCCGGCGCCTCCACCACTTTGGGTTTCGAACCCACGGCCGACCCACGGACAATGTCCGTGGGTCGTTCGTTTCCGCGTGGATTTTGCCGTTATTTTCGATCCGGCCATTTCCCATCTCGGACCAGAGACTCCTTCCGTGAACCCATTTGGTCTCTGATTAGGCCCAAAGTCTCACATGTCTTCGGACTACACTCGATTTAGTCCGACTCTCTAAATTGGGTGTCGACAGCTGGTTGCCAAAGGGGCTTGGAAGTTCGAGAGTCTATACTTTGCAGAGGTGGTGAGAATCGGAGACGAGAGACGCAATACGAGGCCACCAAGAACTCGGTCCCCAAGTATGAGCCGACAGGATCATCTCAGGATCTCTACCAAGGGGGCATCAAGCAGAAACCTTGACCTGGCGGTGATACCCGTTCTTGGTAACACGCGCCCTAGCGCAGGCGCGCGATATAACATGATGAGTCCCCCAATGCCCATGATACCAGCTTACAGGCCGCAGAAACTCGACGTACGTAGGTGATGCTGATGCGTCCTTCGACCACTATTAGACCGTCCGGCAGCATCGTGAATGCTTCGAGCCGATCGGCATTTCGGCGCGTCCGAGAAGATCTCAACAATGCCCGCTGATCCGCTGATCCGCCGAAAACTTGCTCGCATTCGAAGCGGCTCTTCCATCCGTTACATGGACCTTTTCGCCGGTTGCGGAGGTATTTCCCTCGGCTTTGCGACGGCGGAGTACAAGCCGATCGCTTCTGTAGAGTTGGATCCCCATGCTGCGCGTTCGCACGGCATCAACTTCGCACATCAAAGCGCGGGTGAGAATCACGAAGCGCACTACGCGGCAAGGGACATAACGAGCACAGACGCGGCGGATGTGTTCAAATCAGTCGGAATAAGGGGTGCTGTCGATGATCAGGTTGATGTCCTCGTTGGCGGACCGCCCTGCCAAGCGTTCGCGAGAGTTGGACGGGCAAAGTTGCGCGAGCAGGCACGCGTCCGCGGCGACGTGACTGCTGAATACGCATTCGTCGTCGATGGCCGCGTATCGCTTTGGCGACGGTACGTTTCTTATATCCGCGAACTACGTCCAGTTGCATTACTAATGGAGAACGTTCCAGACATATTGAATCACGCAGGGAAAAACATCGCCGAACTCGTTGCCAGCAACCTCGAGATGGAAGGGTACGTCGTCCGCTACACGCTGATGAATGCATCATGGTATGGTGTTCCGCAGACGCGTGAGCGCATGATTCTCGTCGGCATCCATCGGGATGCTAACATTGAGCCCGTCTTTCCAGTTCCCACGCATCACATTATTCTACCCAAAGGCTATGAAGGAACACGTAACGCGGCTAGGCGTGTTTTGCTTGACGAGGGCTCGGAACATCATCGCACAGTCGCGGATCCTCATTATAGTTTGCTGCCAGCTACAACCGCCGCCAATGCACTTGCCGATCTGCCTCCCATCTTCGCAAGAGAGGAGTTAAAGGCCGGAAGGCTGCGCAGGGGAGAAAAATCCCCCCGCGAACCGATCAGTTACACCAGCGGAAAGCCTTCAT
>JANPLC010000375.1:0-12937 GCA_031426335.1 Planctomycetota bacterium | reverse complement strand
CCGCGCTGACCGCCTGTGGTCTGCCGGTGGTGTGGGTGAACCGGGTGCAGTACCACGATGCCGCCTATCCCGACGATCACGGCGGCGCACGCAAGATGGTCGACCACCTGTTGGCCGCCGGCCACCGACGCATCGCCTGGTATGACGAACAGATGGGTTTTCGCCCGACCACTGAGCTGCACTACAGCCGCGCTGAGCGCGTGGCCGTGCACCAACACGCCATCGACCATCATTTCGCGCAATCCGCGCGGCGAGAGACCGCCCGCGTGGAAATCCGGCAGCACCAGGCGCTCGATCACCAGCGAACGGCCCAGCGTCGACACGCCGTCAGAGATGCCGTCGACGATGCCGGAATCGATGCGCTGACTCGCTGTCTCGACCAGTTGCAGGAACAGCACCTTGTCGAAGCGCTGACTTTTGACGCTGCGGGCACTCTGGTTGGGCCGATAGCCGAGCTTGGCGGCGGCGGCGATAATGCGTGCGCGGAGTTCCGGAGCGACGCGCGGTTCACCGGCCAGCGCCCGCGACACGGTTTTTTGCCCGACGCCCAAGTGCTCGGCGAGGTCGTATTGGGTGATGACGGGTTTCGTGCGGCTCATGATGGCTCTGGGTGTGTACCTGGGCGGCACCAAGTGACCATCACGGTTGATGACCGGCCGGCGCTGCGGGCGCTTGCCGAAATTGGCGGGGGACGTACGAGGCTCACGCGCATTGCGACTCCGAAGTCACAACGGCTTTTTCAGGCCGTTGTGACGGAACGCAAGCCAGTGCTCGCAACGCCAGCACCGGCGCCAGGACCAGGCCGCGCCTTGACGGAGACCCCATGCCGCTGATCCCGCTGTCTGTCCTGGTCGACCTGCAACAGGTCCAGTTGGGCGTGGTGCCGGTGGTAGCGCAGGCGGGCACGGCGTTGTTCCCGCTGATCGTGTTGGCGATCACCAGCGTCATCGGCCTGCTGCTCAAACCACGCGAGCTCCTGCGGGTATTCCGCCAGAGGCCGTGGATCCCGGCGCTGTTGGTGGCGGTGGGGTTGGGTGGGTCGTGGACGTTCAAGTGGCTGACCAGCGCGCCCGAGGCGCCGACCAGTTCACGCACGGTGCCGACTTCCACAGCGAGCGGCGGACCGCGCACGGATTGGGCGAAGGTCGCGCTGGTGCTGATCGAACAGGATGCTGCCGCCAAAGCCAATCCCGCGCCGTCTTCCGCCGAACAGCGTGCCGTGGTCGGCACGCCAGCGGTCGGCTCGCTGCCCATCGCCAAAAACCCGGCCGCCACGACTCCGGGTGCGCGGTTTTTTCGCGGCAATGCTGAGCGCTCGGGCCACCTCGGTGGAGTCGCACCGCGTGGTTTGGCCCCGCGCTGGTCGTACCTCGCGCAGGACGATGCCGATTCCATGCACCTCAGTTCTCCGTTGTTGTTCGGCGATGCGGTGTTTAGCGCGTCGTGTTACCTCAATCCGCCGGGCAGCATCGGCACGGTTTTCTGCCTCGACGCGGCCACCGGCAAACAGCGGTGGTTGTGCGAATTCAAGAAGGCGGCGACCAAGGACGAATTCAAGGGCTTCTTCTCGTCGCCCGCCATCACGGCTGATGGCCGCTACTTGGTGATCGGTCAAGGCCTGCACACCGACTACGACAGCGAACTGGTTTGCCTGGATGCTGCCACCGGGTCCGTGCGTTGGCTGATTCCTACGTCGCTGCACATCGAAAGCAGTCCCTGTATCGACGGCGATCTGGTGGTGGTCGGCGTCGGCGCCGTGGAACAAGGCGACGATCATAAACCGGTCGGTGACGCCAACGGCCGTGGCAATCCGGGATTTGTGCTTGGCGTGCGCATCTCAGACGGCGTTGAGGTCTTCCGCGCTCCGGTCATCGATCCGGAAGGATCGCCGGTGCTGGCCGACGGTATCTGTTACGTCGGCAGCGGCATCAATGGCTCCGCCGTGGTGGCGCTGCGGACGCAGAGCGATGCCGAACTGAAAAATTCTGGACTGACACGCGAGCTGTGGCGCACCGCCACACCGTTCCCTGCTAGCGGTGCGGTGACGCTCAGTGGCGACCTGCTGCTGGTGGGATGCGGCAACGGCGACTTCGTCTTTGCTGCGAAAAATCCGGAAGGTCGCGTCATCGCGCTCGACAAAACCACCGGTGCGATTCGCTGGCAGGCGAACATGCCCGATGCGGTGCTCGGCACCATCGCGGTGGTCGGCACGACGGCGATCGTGCCGATCCGCAATGGCGAAGTGGCGGCACTCGACTTGGCCGCCGCGGGCAAGGAACGCTGGCGCGTGCGTATCTCGGCAAAAGCCGCCGTGCTCGCCGGGCCAGCGTTCACCGGCGATCTGGTCTATGCCGTCACCAACGATGGCTACTTGGTGGTGCTCGATGCGCGTGACGGCAAGCAGGTGGAAAAGGTCTACCTCAACGCCAAGGGCAAGCCTGGCGAACTGGGACTCAGCACGTCGTCGCCGCTGGTCGTCGATGGTCGGCTCTATGTCGGCTCTGAAACCGGCGGCCTGCGCTGCTTCGTTGGATCCGCGCCGTGATCATTCCACTGCGTGAGAGCCACGATGCGCGCGTGGTCGGTGGCAAAGCGGTCAATCTGGCGCGCTTGCTCAGCGCTGGGTTTTCGGTGCCGGATGGTTTTGTCATCACCACGCGCGCCTTCAGCGCCGCGATGGTTGGCGGCAGCCTGCCGACCGTCGTGCCGGCCACGCTGGCGGCGCAGATCGCCGAGCACTACCGCGCCTTGGGCTCGCCAACCGTGGCGGTGCGCTCATCCGCCACCGCCGAGGATCTGGCCGACGCGTCGATGGCCGGGCAGTACGAAACATTGCTCGACATCCAGGGCGAGGCCGCGGTCATCGATGCCGTCGCGCACTGCTGGCGCAGCATCGATACCCCGCGCACGCGCAGTTACTTGGCCAGCAAAGGTATTCCCCTCAGTGACGTCGCGATGGCGGTGGTGGTCCAACGACTGGTGCCGGCGGATGTCGCCGGCGTGTTGTTCACCGTCAATCCGCGCAGCGGGCGCGTCGATGAACTGCTGATCGAAGCGTCGTGGGGGTTGGGTGAATCGGTGGTGTCAGGGAAAGTTCAGCCGGACACCTTGGTGGTCGAACGCGCGACTGGCGTGGTGCGCCACGCAGTGATCGCCGACAAGGCGACGTGGTTTTCCGCTGGTGCGCACGGCGAACGCGCGGTGAGCGACGATCGTCGCCGCGCGCCGTGTTTGAATGCGCAGCAGGTCGAGGCGCTGCGCCGACTCGGCGAGCAGGTCGAACGTCATTTCGGCAGTCCGCAGGATCTGGAGTGGGCGATCCACGCCGGGCAGCTCTTCCTGCTGCAAAGCCGCGCGATCACCACCATGGGCGCGGCCGCTGCGGTTTCGGCGCGCTGCGCTGCGGAACGTGCGACGTTGACCGCTGCGCTGGCTGCCGGCCGCGGGCCGTGGGTGCGGCACAATCTGTCAGAAACGTTGCCGCAGCCGACGCCGCTGACGTGGTCCGTGATCAGCCGCTTCATGTCTGGTGACGGCGGCTTCGGTTCGCTGTACCGCGAGATCGGTTTCGCCCCGTCGCCCAGCGTCTGCCGCGATGGATTTCTGACGCTCATCGCTGGACGTATTCACCTCGACCTCGCTCAGGGGCCGGAACTTTTTTCCGCCGGGTATCCGTTCACCTACGATCTTGCGGCCCTGCGCGCCAATCCCGATGCCGCGCAGGATCCGCCGACCATCGCGCACGGCAGCGCGGGCGAACGATTGGCGGCCGCACGTTTGCTGACGCGCGTCGATGCGCGTATCACCGCGCTGGCCGTCGACGAAGACCGGCGCTTAAGTGAGCAGACCATCCCGGCATTCACCGCCTGGATCGCCAGCGAACGCCGGATCGATCTGACCGCGTTGGACAGCGCCGCGCTGCTGACGTGTTGGCAACGTCGCACGCACGAGGTGCTCGACCGCTTCGCGCCACGTTCGCTCATGCCATCGGTGATCACCACCACGCTGATGGCGCGGTTGCGCGCCTTCACCGACCAGTACTGCTGGGACGCGGATCCCGTCGCGCTCGCTGATCTGCTCGCTGCTGGCGGCGAAGCGAATTGCACGGTGCGTGCCACCGCCCAGTTGCGCGATGTGGCGACGAAAAAACTGAGCGTGGAGGCGTGGCTGAACGAGCACGGCCACCGCGCACCGACCGAGTTCGATCTCGCCACGCCGCGTTGGCGTGAGCGCCCGCAGCAAGTGCTGGCGCTGGCCGCCCATCTGGTTGGCGGCGTTGATCCATTGGACCTGCACAGCGAGCATGACGCGGCCGCAAAAAGCGCCGCCAGCACGCTGCGTCTGCGCTTGTCCGCGAGTGAATGCCGCGAGTTCGATCAGTTGCTCGCACTGGTCCATCGCTACCTGCGCTGGCGTGAAGACGGCAAACATTGGCTGATGCTCGGCTATGAACAGTTGCGACTGGCCGCGCTCGAAGCGGGTCGTCGGCTGAAGATCGGCGACGGCATCTTCATGCTCACCGGTGAGGAGTTTGCGCAGGCGCTCACCAGTGGGTATGCGCCGTTGGCGCTCATCGAACAACGCCGCACCCAGCGCGCGGTGGAGGCCAAGCTTCACCTGCCGTCCGTCATCACCGGCGATGACCTGCCGACCTTGGGCCAAGCTCCAACGCTGGCCGCGACGGGCGGCGACCACCTCAACGCCTTTGTTATTTCCGCCGGTGTTTGCCGTGGTCCCGCGCGCATCGTGCTGACGCCCGAAAGCGCGGGTGATCTGGGCAGCGGCTACGTGCTGGTGTGCCCGAGCACGGATCCCTCGTGGACGCCGTTGTTCGTCAATGCCGCCGGCTTGGTGCTGGAGCGCGGCGGCGCGTTGTCGCACGGTGCGGTAGTGGCGCGCGAGCTGGGCATTCCGGCCGTGGTGCTGGACAACGCCACCACGCTGCTGCGTGAGGGCGAGCCACTCATCATCGATGGCAATGACGGCGCGGTTCGTCGCGGTGCTGATCTGACGGTGCCCGCCGCCACTCAAGCAACGACGCTGCACCTGACGCGCGCCCAGGTTCCGCCGCCGGTCAGCCGACGCGAACGGGTCAGTGCGCGCTGGCGCAACTTGCTGCTCGTCCTGTGGGGCGGCGCCTTCGCGGCGATCTTTCTGCTGCCGCCAGAACACCTGTACACGCCGATCATTCGCGGCTTCGATGCGGTTCTGTGGCCGCTGGTGTCGCTCATCGGATTGCCCGGCGTGGTGGCTGCCGTGTCCGTGGTCATGGCGGTGCTAGTGATGGCGGTGCAACGCGTCACCACCGACAACCGCCGCCTGCTGGTGGCGAAGGAGCGCGCCGCGCGCCTGCGCACTGAAGCAATGACGCTGCCAAGCGACAGTCCACGTCGCACGATGCTGTTGGCCACCGCCGCGCCGGTGCAGTGGCGCATCATGGGCGCGTCGTTCGTGCCGCTCGCGGTGCTGCTGGGGCCGATGATCATGTCGGTGTGCTGGCTGATGGATCGTTGTGATCACCCCAACGAGCGCCCAGGCGTCGACGCCACGCTGCGCGTGTTGGTCGATGGCGACGCCACCGCGCCCATCACGTTCAGTGCTGATGCCGGCATGCAGCTCGATGAGCAAACGCCAGCGATTCAGGCGGTGCCGCCGATTCGCGCGACCTTGTTGGCGCTGCGTCAGCGCTGGTCGCAGAGCGCTCCGCCAGCCGCTGACGTGGCGTGGGACCTCCGCGCGGCCGCCGTCAGCGCGCGTGAGGCCACGCTCGCGGATCTCGATGCGTACCTCGCCGAGCCTATCTCAGCGCAGTTGCTGGTATGGAAAGTCACCACCTCGACGACGCCAGGACGTCATCTCGTGCGCTTGTCGACGGGCACACCAGCGCAGACCGTCGAGATTCCGCTGGTGCTCGGCGCGACCTTGCCGGGCGAGCCACTGACTTTCTTGCCGGATGGGAAATTCCAGGGCTGGCGGCAAATCGTTCGGCCAGTGAACAGCCCATTCCATGAGGTCATGGTGGTGACCAGCGATCCTGGCAAGACCGTGGCCAGCAGCGAACCGCCGCCGTTCTGCCAACCATT
Source organism: Planctomycetota bacterium (assembly GCA_031426335.1). Lineage (GTDB taxonomy): Bacteria > Planctomycetota > UBA11346 > UBA11346 > UBA11346 > BOG-1363. Next base: position 6,854 of record JANPLC010000375.1, on the reverse strand, counting down.
CCTGATGCTCGGCTGGAGTTGGGACATGGGCTGGATCATGCTCTACCTCGTCACCTACCTGCCGGCGATGTTCCTCGCCCGCTGGCTGCTGCGCGTGGCGTAAGCGCCGATCATCCTGAAGCCGCCAATGGAACGAACACAGAGCACCAGAGCACCAGAGTCGAGAAGAGGAAATCTTCTCTCGCACGATCACCCGTTCGGTGACCACGGGAACGTGCGTAAGTTCCTAGCAAATTCTCTGGTGCTCTGGTGCTCTGTGTTCGATCGCGGGCGTTTGGATCATGTCGAAGCGCATCACCGTCTGCTCACTTCTGTTCACTTCTGCACACAAGGATTCCCATGCTGACGTCACGCTCGCTCTGGTTGCTGTTCGCGGTGGTTGCCGCCACCTCCGTCCTGCCCGGCCTTGCCGCAGGTGCCGACAAGCCGTCGCCAGCGCCAGCCAATGAACCGACCACCAAAGAGATGCGTCCAGGCGAAACGCTGTGGTATGTCACCAGCACCAAGCTGCCTGGGTATGCCAAGGTCAGCGCGCATGATCCGCAATTCGCCATGCCCGGTCTGTGGGGCAGCGATGTGAAAGCGACGCTCTACGCCAAGCAGGTGTGGCCAAAAGCGCGCGTACTGGTGTGGGCGAAACCTGGCAGCGGTGCGAAAGATGGTTGGGAGGCCAAACATTGGTTGGAGGACGGCAAGCCGGCGGCCAAGGGCATCGATGTCGACACCGATCTGGTGCTGCCGGATTCCGGCAATGGCTACTCGGTCAGCCTGACGGATGGCCGCAAATACCAGCCGTCGGCGTTCCGCCACCTGACCATCGGCGCGCAGGCCTGTGTCGTCGGTCACTTCAGCGTCAAAGGCAACGTGTGGATCAAAGCCGGCGGCAAAGTGAGTTACCTTGATAGCGCGGTCGGCGGCGGTCACACGTTCTGGCGTAATGACAATGTCACCAATGGATGGGATCAACGAGGCCTCAGTCTGGTCGATCATTTCCACTTCTCGAAGGTCGCCCACAGCTCAGCTGAATTCATCGGAATTTTTCACGCCGCACGCCCAGCGAGATTGCCGACCTGTTCGCCCATCGAGGTCACCACCAAACGGCCGGTTTTCTTGCCGCTCGCACGGTGACTTTTCAGACTGCTGCCGGACTTGAGCCAGATCGACACCACGCGGGAATACTTGGTCGTGGTGCCCTGCTGATTGGTGAACGACGCCTGCGTGTGGTTCTTGTACGCCACTGCCCACACCGCATTGCGCGTCAACGGACGCTCCGGCAATCCACCCCAGACGTTGCCCTGCACGGTCAGATCAACCTGCTGAAAATTATCGATCCAGTTGCCGAAATAGGCGCCATCCATCAGCACCAGCGTGCCGCCCTTGGTGACCTTCGGCGTGGCGTCGCGCCCCGGCGTCAGACGACTGTCTTGACCGACGATGACCATGCAGGCGTCGATGCTGAATTCATCGCCCGTACCAGAAACGCCGATGAATTCAGCCGAACGGTGATCGGACTTGGCGAAGTTGTAGTACTGGGCGTCGGCACCATGCGCGTCGTTGTCGTTGCGAAAAAACGTGTGCCGTTTACCCAGCACCGCAGTGGCGCCCTGCGAGCCGATCGCGCCGCCGCGTTTGATCCAGACATTGCCGAAGATCTGCCGGCCGACGCCATCGCCGCCACCGTTGAGCGTCGCGTGGCTGCCGACCGTGATGTGACGATACACCTGAGGCGTGCCGCAATCGCGGAAGCTCAGTTCGTATTTGCTGCCGCTTGACGGCAACACCAGGTCGGTCTCTTCATCCCACAGCGCCGTGGCCGGCTTACCGTTTTCCAGCCAGTTCTTCGCCTCGGTCACCACCAGGTCGTTCGCGTTGCGCGCCTTGGGCACGCCGTTCACGCCAAGTTTAGCCCACACCAGCACACGCACTTTCGGCCATTTTTCGCCGACGAAGAACTCCTTGCCGCCCAGCATCGGCCACAGCGCCTTGTCCGCGAACAGCGGGTTGACCGCAGTTGCCTGATCGTAGTTCGCGGCGGACTTGCAGGCCGCTGCGGGGAAGGCGCGGTTGTGGCGTTGGCTTTCCAACCACGGGCCGAGGTCGTCCTCCTGCGGCCAGAAGTTTGGCGGCTGACTTTCGCCGCTCGGCCACGGTTTCCACGGCGACGGTGCGGAATCCCCCGCAGTCACGTTGAGCGCGCCGACGCCGGCCAACAGCAGGACGCCAAACCAACGTGGCCAGATGGATGCGGTCGTCATCGGGTTCATTCCTCTGCCGGCCGAGTGGCGAGCGTTCGTGGTCAGTCAGATAGGTGGCGACGTCCGCAGTAGGCGATTATTTTCTTGATGATTTACGTAAATCCTAAAGAGTCCACCCATGTCCCGGCGTTCGCCCCCAATCCGTATCAAACGCCAACGCACAACCCCGGCTGCGCTCAAGAGCGCTAACAGGGGGGCGAACAAGAAAGCGAACAAGAGCGCTAACAAGAGCGCTAACAGTGGGGCCAACAACAGTGGGGCCAACCGTCCGACCACGGGAGAGCCCAAGCCTGGGCAACCGCCCACGCAAAGCGACCTCGCGCGCAGGCTGGGCGTCAGCCAGAACACTGTCTCGGCCGCCCTGCGGGGCAGCGCTAAGATTAGCGACGCGGTGCGCGCCCAGGTACTGGCCGCCGCCGCCGAGCTAGGCTACCGGCCGCACTACGGGGCGGCGGCGATGGTCAACGGGCGCTTGTCGTCGCTGGCGTTGGTGATGGGCACCGACGGCACGCGCAGTGCGCTGCCGGGCGGGATGCTGGATGGCATCATTGATCGGGCACAGGCGCACGACCGCCATGTGCTGGTGGCGAAACTCAGCGACGAGGCGCTTACCCACGGCGGTTCGTTGCCACGGCTGCTGCGCGAACTGTCGGCCGACGGGATGCTCATCAACTACAGTTGGCGCATGCCTGAGGAACTGGCCAGGCTGCTGCAGCATCACCATATTCCCGCCATCCATCTCAACGCGGCGCGCGACACCGACTGCGCCCGGCCTGATGATCTTGCAGCTGGTCGCCAAGCCGCGCGCCACCTGATCACCGCCGGACACCGCCGCATCGCTTGGGTCGATCTCTTCCGCAGCGCCGCCGGATTGCGCGACGCCCACTACAGTCAAGGCGATCGCGAACGTGGTTTCTTGGCGGAGGCCAAACAGGCCGGCATCACCGCCAGCGTGTGGCGCCCGCCGGTGGATGCGCCGATGCAGGATTTCCTGCGCCACGCGCAGACGTTGCTGCGCGCTGAGCCACAGGTCACCGGCGTAGCCGTCAATCACGCCGCGTGCGCCAACGCCGTGGTCGCCGAAGCGCGCGCACTTGGCCGGCGCATCGGCGATGATTTGGCGATGGTGCTGATCGATGACCAACCCGGATGGGGAGTCGGCGGCGGCGTCCCGACCTTTGTCATTCCCAGCCACGCGGTGGGCATGGCCGGCGTCGATCTGCTGCTGGAAAAAATCGATCACCCGACGCGCGCGCTGCCGTGCCGCGTCCTCCCCTTTGCCTTCGACCCCGGCCATGACCAGACGCCACGATCATGAAAAACTCAGACAGGGATTGAACAAGAGAAACGGAGGAACGGAGCCGAGGAGGCCCTGTTTCCCTCCGTTCCTCCGTTCCTCTTGTTCAATTCCGCTTTCTCTCACGGAGCCCTGACCATGTGCATGCCATTCTCCCGAATCGTCCTGATCCTGCTCACCGCCTTTGCCGGTGCCCTATCCGCAGCGACGCCGCCAGCGGCGATGGCTGAGTCGATCGAGTTTCCTAAAGATCCGCAGATCTTCGACGTGCGCACCTTCGGCGCGAAGGGTGACGGAAAGACCGACGACACGGCGGCTTTGCGCAAGGCCTGCGACGAGGCCGGCAAGAAGCATTACCGCACTGTCTACCTGCCCAATGGCACGTACCTGGTCAGCGATACGTTCGGGTGGCGCAACTTTCTGATCATGTGCGGGCAGAGTCGTGTCGGCACGGTCATTCGGCTCAAGGATTCGTGCCCTGGGTATGGCGACGCGGCCAAGCCCAAGGCGGTGCTGCGCTGCTTGTACAACAACAATGAATCGATCGGCAATTACCTGCACCACCTGACCGTCGATACCGGCACGGGAAATCCTGGGGCGATCGCCATCCGCTATAACAGCCACAATCAAGGCACCTGCGAACAGGTGACCATCCGCAGTGGTGATGGCGCTGGCGCGATCGGCCTCGACTTGAGCGAGACCGAGTTCGGTCCGGCACTGATCCGCAACGTGTCGATCGAAGGTTTTGACTTAGGCATCAAGACCCCTGGGCAACCATCCAGCGCCACGCTGGAACATATCACGCTCAGCAAACAGCGCGTGGCCGGCATTGAGAACCGTTTCCCGCTGCAAGTGCGCGGCCTGACCAGCGATAATCGTGTGCCGGCGATCCTCAATCGCGCCGGCACGCTGACGCAGCTGGTGCTGCTCGACGCGGTGTTGAGCGGCGGTGCCGCTGGTCAGGTGGCGATCCGCAATGAAGCCGGTCAGGGCCTCTACCTACGCAATGTTACTGCCAAGGGCTACCGCGTGACGCTGGATGATGGTGGCAAGGAGGTGAAAGGTCCCATCGCTGAGCACATCGCTGGCGCCACGTCATCGCTGTTTCCATCACAGACGGGTTCGCTCAACCTGCCGGTCTCGGAGCCGCCGGCCGTGGTGTACGAACCAGTCGCCAAATGGCTGGTGATTGATGACGCCGCCGAAGACGACACCGCCGCCATCCAAAAGGCGTTTGACGGTGACGCTACGACCGTGTGTTTCCGCTCCGGCGGCAAGTACCGCATCAGCGACACCGTGGTGCTGCGCGGCAAGGTGAAACGCGTCGTCGGCATCATGGAAACCGGCATCAGTTGCGACTTCGCCAGCTTTGGCGCGGCGACCAAACCCCTGGTGCGCATCGTCGGCGACAGCAAAGACGCCGTGGTGTGGGAAAACGTCAGTATCGGCGCGTGGCCGAACTACGTCTATGCCCTCGAACTCGCGACCAAGCGCCCAGTGTACCTGCGCGGCTTTCAGTCGGTGGCCGGTTGCGTCATCCGCACGACGCCCGCAGCGGCTGGCGGCACGTTGTTCATCGACGAGTTTTACAACCACCTGGAGATCAACCACGCGCTCACGGTGTGGATGCGCCAATGCAATACGGAGAACAATCCTTTCAATCCCAAGAAGTCTAAATTGCACACCTATCTGACGAACGTTGGCGGCAGCCTGTGGGTGTTCGGCATGAAGACTGAATCCCCGGCCATCCATGCTGTCACCACCGCTGGCGGCCGCACTGAGATCCTGGGCGGATTCTTCCGGGATCATTTTTCCCCGGCGGACTACGGCGGAGCGGTTCCCTATTTCCGCACCACCGATGCTCAGCTGTCAGCGATCTACACCCAGTACGCCCATGCCCCAGGCAAGGCCCGTGGCCTGCAGGCCGAGGAAACCCGCGGTGGTGAGACCAAGCAACTGATCATTGGCGAAGGCAACTATGTGATGGGTCTTTACAGCGCGCAGCCGTCGGCGAGCAAACCAACGAAGTAGATCAGGGCCACCTCCACGTCCTTTGTTATGTCCAGGAACAGCCATGCTCCATGCGATCTTCACTAGCCCGCGTACGTGGACCGTCGCATCGCGCTGGCGCGGCTCATCCGTCACTGCGCGCATCGCGTTCCTGCTCGCGGGCGTGCTGACCGTGCAGGCGTTGGTCAATCCGGCGTTGCAGCCGATCGATCTGGTTGCGCGTCATCAGCACGTGGTCGCCGCCAGTGTGAGCGCGATCGACGACGACAAACGTGAGGCGACGTTCACCATTAACCGGGTGATCGCCGGCAAGCTCGCCCTCGCCAGCATCGTGCTGGAATTGCCGCTGCCGGATCCGGCCAGCGGCGTTGAGGACCCGCTCAAGAAACTCTACCTCGGCGATCAGGTAGTGGGTCTGCTAGCCAAGACTCGCGCCCGCCAAGGGCGAGAGGGGCTGCTTTACCACGGCCATGAATGGCACGAGATCACCGCCAGTGATGACACGCTGACGCGCTGGACCTGGGTGCGCGGCCTGGGCGATTCGATGCATGGCACCTTCGACGGTGACGCCGGACAGTTGGCGGAATTGTTTGCCGATGGCGCTGCTGGGCGGCCGTTTTTTCCCGCCGTGCCCTTCACTCGCTTCCAATCGGAGCGCGTGCTGGGAACGCTGACAGGCGATCCGCGTGGCGTGGCAGTGGTCGATGTGGATGGCGATGGACGGCTGGATGTGTACGCCGCCTCTACCGCTGGCGGACGACTGTGGCGTCAGCACGCCGCGCTGACTTTCAGCGATGACACGGCCGCCGCTGGATTGGCGGGCATCAACGCGCGCAGCGTTGCGGTCGCGGATGCTGATGGTGACGGTCATCAAGATCTGTTGTTGGATGGCGTGCTCTGGCGTGGTGACGGCAGCCGCTTTGTCGTCAGCACTCAGCTGCCGCTGCGTCCAGGTGCGACGGTGCATGTCGCGGCTTTTGTTGAGCTTGATGGCGATGGCCGACCGGATGTGTTGGTGTCGTATGTGGATGGCGGCCTGGGCGCCTACCGCAATACTCCGGATGGCGCGGCCTTCAGCGACATCACCGCCCGGGTCGGCTTCGACCGGCCGGAATGCGGCGCCGGCAAGACCGGTTTTTTTGCTCCCGGTGACTGGAATGGCGACGGACGCTGCGATGTGTTTCTCGCGGTGGGCAGTGGCTTACTGCTAGTGCAGGACGACGCCGGGGTGTTCAAGCCGCAGGCTCATCGCCTGAGTTGTTCATTCCGCTCTGATGACGGCGCCGGCGTCA